>CANFGS010000017.1 GCA_947446595.1 Neisseriaceae bacterium
ATCTACATTGGTATAACATGAAGCGAGTACATCAACGATTTAACAATAAACTTACGCCATTTGAATATCACTTGGAGCTTACCAAAAATGTTAAAATAGTAGCTTAATAAATATAAAATGATTTTCCAGTATGTACTTGGCTCTTACACTAGTTAAATATGAATCAGATTCATGCCCTAAATCTGTTAAAATCCCAATTGTATAAAACACATCAGCTAAAATTTCTATATAAAAGGTGAGATTCATATTAACATCAAACTAAGCGTGATAATGCCAGTATATCAAACTAATGAGATTTATTTAAAAGAAGCGATCAATAGTATTCTTGAGCAAACGTTTCCAGATTTCGAGTTTTTAATTGTCAATGATAGCCCCGAGGATAACAGAAGATTATTCGATATTGTTAAAAGCTACAATGACAATAGAATTATTTGGATACCATGTGGGAAAAATAGTGGTATCGCAATTGCTTCAAACACTGGGATTGAAGGTGCAAAAGGCACTTTTATCGCTATGATGGATCATGATGATATTTGTATTAAAACGAGATTTGAACAACAAATTCAATTTTTGGAAGATAACCCTCACTACGGTTTTGTTGGTGGACAAGCAGAAGGATTTTATCCAGATGATACTGGTGCTTTGTTAAATTACCCAACTTCATCAACAGTTGAAGAGTTAAAACAAAGTTTTTTTGATGGTGTACCGTTTCTAAATCCAAGCATTATGTTTCGACGTTTAGCTCTAAACACCATAAGGTATAACCCATCATATAAAGTATGTGCTGACTATGATTTATTTGCTAGACTTGTTTTTGAGCAAAATATTATAGGTACTAATTTACCAGAGGTTATACTACGTTATCGATTTCATGATGCAAATACATCTTTTAATCAATACTTACTTGCAGAAAAAGAAACAAATGAAATTCAACAATGGATTTTACACCACGAAGAAATTAATTAAGTAGCTTATGTATTTCATTTAAAATAGTGTACAATTACTACCTGTAACAAAATAAAAAGGAAACCAATATGAAAGAAAAAGCAGTAGATCTACGTACAGGTTGGATTATTCAGCATGACGGTCGTCAATTTGCAGTATTAGGTACTCGCACAGTCAAATCAGGAACTGGCGGCGGTGCATTTATACAAACTGAGATGAGAAACATTCAAACAGGTTCAAAGGCTCAAGTTGCATTTAGATCAACTGATGCAGTTGAACGTTTATCAACAGAAGAGTTAGACTGTTCTTTCTTGTATAAAGAAGGCGAAGATTACGTATTTATGAATATGCAAGACTATAGCCAAATTACAGTTACTCCAGATATAATCGGAGATGATGTTGTATTTTTATCAGATGGTATTAATGTAACACTTAAATTGGTTGATGGCGGCGTTCTTGCAGTTGAATTTCCAACAACAATCGTATGTACTGTTGTAGAAACTGACCCACAAATCAAAGGAGCTACAGCAACAGCAATGGATAAACCCGCAATACTAGATATTGGTATTCGTGTGGTTGTTCCTTCTTTTGTCAATCTTGGCGAAAGGATTGTTCTTAAAACTGCTACTAGAGAATACTCAGAGCGTTATAAAGAGAAAAAATAACACTCTAATTGTTGTACGTCAAGCCCTTTTTCAAATTGGGCTTGACAGCAATCTAAAACTTGAAATATTAAAGCTTGATTACTGAATTTGTTTTAATTGATTCATCAGCAGCTAAAACTATCTTTAGGCAATCAATTGCATCATTTAGATGTTTGGTTAAATCCAAATCTTCTTTTATCGCTCTAAGCAAAAATATCTGCTCTAAATTACACAACTCTTGATGACATGGCTCATCTTCCATAGTAATTATCTGATGAGTTATACTAGAATTAGCAGCATTAAATTTATGTAATAATATAGCGTCAGTTGCAGTGTGAGAATGAATATCCGCAGAATCAGCCATTGTTTTAGGATTCGGCACAATACTAACTGATCCATTTGGACCCATTACATCTTTAACAAAATGTGCGCTCTGGCTCACCATAGGCCCCCAAGCAGCCTCATACCAACCCACTGAATCATCATCAAACCTAACTTGTAAACAACCATAGTTATACATTTTTGTATCAATTTCATCAGATATTCTAGCACCACTAGCATATACACTAATAGGACGAGCATTTGTCATTTGACACATAACATCAACATAATGCACTCCACAATCAACCAGTGGAGATAAGGTATTCATAGCTAACTTATGACGGCTCCAACTTTGATCAGTACTTTGTTGATTTAGGTTCATCCTCATAACCAATGGCTTTCCAAGAGAATGTGATAATTCTACAAATTTTTGCCATGAAGGGTGGTGTTGTAAAATCAACCCAACAACTACTTTTTTATTATATTTTCTTGCTGTATGGAAGACTTCATTAGCATCCTCAATATTTGTTGCTAAGGGTTTTTCAAGAAATACATGAGCACCATTTTTTATAGCATGTATTGCATATTTGGCATGAGTATCACTATAGCTTGAAATACACACAATATCTGGCTTGGTATTTTCAAGCGCTAAATAAAAATCATCATATTCAGGGATATTACCCAACTTTACAGATAAATCATGGCGTTTGTTTGCTGTTGGCGCAACTAAACCTACAATTTGACATTCAGAAATTGTGGAATATGCAATTGCATGAGAAGCACCCATATTACCACAACCAACAATTAGCACCCGAAAATCAGTCATATATAACCTCAAAACCTATTTATTAATTAAGATCCTCATTATACACAACCTAATTTATATCTTGCAGTATATTCTATTATATTACATTAAAACTTTATATTTCAAGCACTAAATATATTTAGTGCTTTTTTAATACAAGATTATAAATAATTATATAATATAGTTATACTATCACTTTACACTAATACTATGTTATAATGCTTTATAAAGTAGGCTTTAGTTATATTTAATGCTTAAGGAATACAATATTATGACCAAAACAACAATACTCCCAAGTCCTTCTGCCAAAAAGATACTCGATCAATTAGGAGAGAATATAAAACTTGCGCGATTAAGGCGTAATTTCTCACAAGCAATTGTTGCCCAAAGATCTTCAATTTCCCGAAGTACATTATTATTAATCGAAAAAGGTAATCCAAATGTTAAATTTGGTGCTTATGTTAATGTACTACTATCCCTTGGTATGCTTGATGATCTGAAACAAATTGCAATAGATGACAGACTTGGCAGAAAATTACAAGATGCTGGGCTACCTATAAGAGGTAGATCATCAAAAATAAAATTAGTTAAATAGTATATGGTATTAAAATGAATAAAACCACAAAAAATGTTACTATAGTTAGTGTTTATGCCAACTGGATTGGATTAGATAACCCAAGACTAATTGGGGAATTATTGACAGATCAAGTCAGAGGAAATATAAACATTTCGTTTCAGTATAACTCTGAGTGGATAGAATATATCCAGAAAAATCAAATATCATTAGACCCACAATTAAGTCTCGATACTTGGCCACAATATTTGGAACAAAGCAAACCTAATTTTAATTTCTTACTTGACTCATCTCCGGATAGGTGGGGTAGACAACTAATGATCAAAAATGAAGCTTTAAAAGCATATCCTAAAACTCTAAATGAGTTAGATTTTTTATTAGGAGTGAATGATTTTACAAGGCTTGGAGCATTAAGATTCAAGATTGGAGATAGTGAGTTTCTGGATGATAACGCTAACAGTGTGCCACCTTTAGCAGATCTAAGAGAACTTGAGGCTACAAGTAATGAATACGAACAGCAGGTGAATGAAAGTAGTCAAAGATATAGCAAAATCATCAAAAGATTAGTTGATCCAGGTTCATCACTAGGCGGAGCACGACCAAAAGCTAATATTAAAGACACTGATGGCAGTTTATGGATTGCTAAATTCCCTAGCATTGAGGACACTTGCGATAAAGGTGCATGGGAAATGGTAATGCACGAGTTGGCAAATCTTGCTGGAATTAAAACCCCAGAGGCAAAGCTAATTAATTTCTCTGGAGATTATCATACATACCTTTCAAAAAGGTTTGACAGAACCAATGATAATAAGCGTATCCACTTTGCATCAGCGATGACACTACTAAATCAAAGCGAAGGTGCTAATCATACTTCTGGTGCATCATATTTTGATTTTATTGATATATTATCAAAAATAGGGAGCAATAAGTCCGCTGATTTAAACCAGTTATGGCGTAGAATTGTTTTTTCTATTTGTGTATCAAACACAGATGATCATTTAAGGAATCATGGATTTATTCTAACTCCTACTGGATGGGAACTTTCACCAGCATATGATATAAACCCAAACCCAAGTGGTAGAGGCTTAAGCCTAAATATAAATGATAGGAGTAATGCCTTGTCTTTACAAATAGTAATGAATATCGCTCCATATTTTGGAATAACTAAAGGCAGTGAAAAAAAATTAATAAACGAAATTGTTAATATAGTTAAAGAATGGCGAATTGTAGCCAAAAAATTTCACATTCGGGCATCAGAGCAATCCCAAATGGCTGATGCTTTTAAGGCAGCTATAATAATTCCTTGATATTAATTATATGCGCCGCGCAGTAAAGATATATAGCTCAATTGGCTAGTTAATGGTAAAATTCTCGACATAAATATTTGTACAATATGGAGATTAGAAAGTGAACGATGATAAAGAAATACAAAACTTTAAAAGCCATACTCTTACCCTAGATAAGAATTTTGGTCAACATCTGCATAAATTATATAGTGCTAATACAGAATCGATTGTAGATATTTTTCTTAAAGATCCAAATAGTGAATTTATAGTTACTTCTCAATACAACAAACTCGAAACATCTGTTACAAAACAATTTTTTGCTTCAGCTAGTAGCAGCTTTTTTAAAGTTTCATCATTAGGATTTGCTAAATACTCTTTTTCTGCCAGAATTATAAATTCATCAATATGGTTCAGATGATAACTTGCAAATATTTTTTGCCAAGTGGCATCAGGTGCTGTCCCCATCAATACTAAACCATGAAGAATGCTCTCTAAATCTGGCAGAGTTTGCACAAACATAGCTAGGGTAGAATGAGCTACTATAATTACATTTTGAAGAGAATCAACCGCCTGCAATATTGCACCTGACCAATTGCAAGCTAAGTGATCTTGTAATAAATTTGAGCCATCATTAGGTAAATCAAAATGCCAAATATTTCCAGGGAGTGTAGTTTTGAGTAATTGTGTTAGCGGAGCTATTATTTCCGAGCCAAGACCAGGACCACTGGGAATAAATATCCAATTCAATTCTGATTCGCCAAATGAGCTCTGAAACTGCAGCCTACCACCACTTGATGTCCACACAGGTTGGTGTTTATTGACCATATATTTTACATTCAATAAAAAGGATATTTTAGATTAAATCTATTCTAGCATAATACTTGCTAAATTAGGAATTTTCTTGCAGAAAATTTTAGAAAATAAATATCGTAACTTATTGTTTATTTTTTGATATTGCTACCTGAATCGGTAACATATGGTGCGGAAGAAGAGACTCGAACTCTTACGCCTCGCGGCGCTGGAACCTAAATCCAGTGCGTCTACCAATTTCGCCACTTCCGCATATGTGAGGTAAGAATATTACACTAACTAGATAAATTTTGCAATTATTTTTACAAAAAATCGTCATAATCCAAAAAAACATTGATTTCTAGACTATGGATAAACCGCAATAGGGGCTAATTTTAATTTATTAACTATATCCGCTCCATGAGGGGATGAATTGATATATGGCGTAAGATCAGTTCCTGCAACCATTCCCTTATGGTGTTTGCCACCCTTCCAAGCTTCAACCTTTGATACATCATATACATTACCATTTAGTGCAACAAATGCACTATGCCCATTCTTGCCATCATGATTTTTAAGCTCTTTAAGTGACATATGAGGCATACTATTTGCTGCAAAAATACTTAAAAACGCCCCGACTAATAATACACTTAGAAAAAATTTAACCATATTAACCTCTAATTAATAAAAAATGCCAATATGTATCAACATTGGCACTACAATTATTTAGTTTTGTATATCAAAACGCCCAAGCATCATTACCTTAGACCAAGCATTTACAAAGTCATTGATAAATTTTTGCTCATTACCATTTTCTGCATATACTTGCGCTACTGCCTTAAGTTCAGAATTTGAACCAAAGATTAAATCAACTGATGATGCAGTCCATTTTGATGTATTTGTTTTTCTATCATAACCGATATATTTACCTGGGGTTTTTGATTTATCCCATCTAGTTGACATATCTAATAGATTAACAAAGTAAGCGTTATTAAGTTTACCTGGAGTTGACGTAAATACTCCGTCTTGAGAATTTTGATAGTTTACATTTAATGCACGTAAGCCACCCACAAGAACAGTCATCTCAGGAACATTTAGGTTAAGCATACTAGCTTTTTCTACCAATGCTTGAGGTAACAAATTAGTACTCACACTGCCATCAGTATAGTTAATAAACCCATCTGATTTAGTTTTCAGGTAATTAAACGAATCTACATCAGTTTGTGCTTGTGTTGCATCAGTTCTACCTGCTACAAATGGCACATTTGCTGTGTATCCCGCGCTCTTAGCTGCCAACTCAATTGCAGCATCACCACCGATAACTATTAAGTCTGCTAACGATACTTTGGTACCATCTTTCTTACCATTATTAAAATCATTTTGGATAGATTTTAACTTAGCAATAACTTTCTGAACATGCTCTGGATCATTCATAGCCCAATCTTTTTCAGGTGCTAATGCTATTCTTGCTCCATTAGTACCACCACGATAGTCAGTTTTACGATAGGTTTCAGCTGACGCCCAAGCAGTTTTAACTAGATCTTGATTTGATAGACCGGAAGCAAGAATTTTAGCCTTTAACTCAGTAATATCTGCTTGAGTAACTTGTTTATAGTCAGCTTTTGGCACTGGGTCTTGCCAACTAAAGTCATCATTTGGAATCCAAGGACCGATATATCTTGATTTAGGCCCCATATCTCTATGAGTTAATTTAAACCAAGCTCTTGCAAAAGCAGCTTTCAGTTTCTCTGGGTTTTTATAAAATTCTTCAGCATATTTATTATATGATGTATCTTGTGTTAATGCCAAATCAGTAGTAAACATCATAGGCTTATGTAATTTGTCAGGATTACTAGCATCAGGTACCATATTAGTGGCTTTAGCATTAGTAGGTTCCCACTGATGTGCTCCGCCAGGACTCATGGTTTTTTTCCATTTTAGAGTGTATAGATTAGTTAGATAATCATTACTCCACTTGGTTGGGCTTGAGCTCCAAGCTCCCTCAAGTCCACTACCAATAGCATCAGTGCCTACACCGCTTTTATAACTATTTTTCCAGCCTAGACCTTGTTGTTCAACTGGTGCTTTATCAGGTGCAGCGCCTACGTATTTATTTGGGTTTGCTGCTCCATGAGCCTTACCAAAAGCGTGCCCTCCAGCAATAAGAGCAACAGTCTCTTCATCAGTCATTCCCATACCAGCAAAAGTTTTGCGAATTAAAGGAGCTGCTTTTTTAGAATCAGGTACTCCATCTGGACCTTCTGGATTTACATAAATTAATCCCATTTGAGTAGCTGAGAATGGCTTTGCTACTTCACCTTTTTTTACATTACTTGACAAGACTTCTGGACTAACTCCCCAGTTGGTATCATCTCCCTGCCAGTCATCATCACGCCCAAAAGCAAATCCTACTGGTTTTACGCCCATGGCTTCAATTGATACCGTTCCAGCTAGTGCTATCAAATCCGACCACGATACAGCATTACCATATTTTTGTTTTAGAGGCCATAGTAGTTGGCGTGCTTTATCTAGGTTCACATTATCAGGCCAACTATTTAGAGGAGAAAAACGTTGTTGCCCACGATTAGCTCCACCTCTACCATCATAAATTCTATATGTTCCAGCATCATGCCAACTTAATCTAACAAATAGTGGTCCATAATTACCAAAATCCGCTGGCCACCATTCTTGTTGCTGTGTTAATAAAGCTTCCATATCTTTTTTCAGTTGATTAGTATCTAGCTTTTTAAATGCTTGATGATATTTATAATCCTTGTCCATAGGATTATCTACTAGATTTAGATTTCGTAATGGTGCAAGATTCAAAGTTGGTGTGGTAACACTAGTTTTAGCATTAGTACCCGCATTAACACTACTAGCAGATACTACTGCACCTGAAATTCCAATAACTTTCAAAATTTTTTTATACATATTTAAAACTCCTAAAATAATCTTTATAACCAAAAACCTATTATTTACTTTTACATTGAAGTAATAATTTTATCAGTAGTAATACAATAAATCTAATTAATAATATTTAAACAATTGATAGCTAAAAGCTATTAAAAAAATAATTTTTTGCGACTTCCAAAACTCTATCACAAATAAACCCGAGGAATACGATCAATAAACCCACATAATATTTCATAAATAATAGTACCACATTGATTTGCAACGCTATCAAGCGTTATCTCAGAATCACCTTGTCTACCAATTAAAACAACTTCATCATCAACATAAGAAACACCATTTTCACCAATATCTACCATTAACATATCCATACATATTGTTCCAGAAATAGTGTATTTATGTCCTCTTAAAATAACCTCTCCAATATTAGATAAGATGCGCGGATAGCCATCACCATAGCCAATTGGGAGTGTTATCACTCGAGTACTACTTTTTGTAATATACCTATGATTATAACTAATACCTTGATCTTTTTCGACAATCTTAGTATAGATTACCCGAGATTTAAGACTGAAACATGGTTTTATTTGAGACAAAGACTCGGTATTATGTATATCAAGGGGTCTTGGAAAATAACCATAACTAAGAATACCAGGACGTACCATATCAAAATAACTATCTGTATAGTAGCACACTCCGGCAGAATTCGCCAAATGGCAAACTATATCGGGTTTGAGACTTTTAGCTAAACTTGCTACTTGTTTAAACCTATTGATTTGTTCTAGAGCAAATGTTCTATCATCTTCATCAGCGGTAGCTAGATGTGAATATATACCTACTAAGTCTAACTCTGGCAATGATAAAACATATTTTAGCAATTCAGGAGCAGTTTCAACTCTAACCCCAACTCGATTCATTCCAGTATCAACTTTTATATGTACTCTTGCTCTTTGACCCGAATTTTTACAATAGTTAGCAACTTGAGTTGCTTTAAAGATAGATGAGATGGTAATTTCTAATTTATTAGTAACAAGCCCAGGTACATCTTCACTACCAAAAGCACCAAATACCAAAATTGGAAGCGTAATACCATTATCTCTTAATAATTGCCCCTCAGCCATAAAAGCAACAGCTAAATAATCAACATACGGTAGGGCAACTTGTGCCATTTGTAAGATACCATGCCCATAGGCATTGGCCTTTAATGGTAAACAAATTTTAACCTTAGATACCTTATTTCGAATTGCCTGCAAATTTGTAATAAATTGCTTAGTATCAATTTCAATTCGAGTAGCATGCATTTGTTATACCTATTTATATCAATATATTAGCTATTTAGTCTCTTTGTAACTTCAGCTTGCCCCAGAAGATATACTATATTATCAAATGATGGGGTTTGGGTAGTGCCACATAACTTCAACCTTAATGGCATACCTAATTCTGGCATCTTGATACTCTCTATTGCACAAAACTCTTTTATATATGCTTTTATAGCTTCTAGTGACCACTCTGGTAACTGACTTAATCCAGTACCAAATTTAGATAATAATTCATGCACTCTAGGAGTTTGGTGGTTCTCTATATCTTCATTAGTTACAATAAGTGGTTTATATATATAACTACATTGATAGGCTAGAGTATTTATATTATCAACTCTTGGCTTAATAAAATCTATTACATCAGCTAATTTTAAATATTGATTATTCTCTACATCTTTTAATACCGTATCATTATTACGGGTCCATACATCGATTACTAAATCAACGAGCTTAGCATTAGGATAATTTTTAATATGCTGAGCATTCACCCAAAGTAATTTTTTGATATCAAAACGCGCAGGTGAACCAGAAATATTATCTAAGCTAAACCAATTTATAAATTGCTCTAAACTAAATACTTCATCATCCCCATGCCCCCAACATAACCGTGCTAGATAGTTTAATAAAGCTTCAGGTAAAATACCCATATCGCGATATTGCATTACACTAACTGCATCAGTTCGTTTAGACATCTTATGACCATCTTCACGAAGTATCATTGGAGTATGAGCATATAATGGAATAGTAGCACCTAGTGCCGATAAGATATTAATCTGCCGTGGAGTATTATTAACATGGTCATCACCTCGAATAACATGACTAATTTGCATATCTAAGTCATCAACTACAACACAAAAATTATAAGTCGGCGTACCATCACTTCTCGCAATAATCAAATCATCAAGCTCGGTATTATTAATTTCTATTCTACCCTTGACTAGATCATCCCAAACCACACTGCCTGATTCTGGGTTTTTAAAACGTATCACTGGGGTTACATTAGGCTTAACTACTTTATTATGCAAACAACGTTTATCATACTTGGGTTTTTGTCCTTTGGCCATTTGCTCTTCACGCATAGTATCAAGATCTTCTTTAGAGCAATAGCAAGGATAAGCAAGATCTTTAGCAACCATTGTTGCGATAACTTCTTTATAGCGCTCCATCCGCTTAGTTTGAAAGTATGGACCTTCGTCATAGTTTAACCCTAACCAATCCATCGCATCAATAATACTATCTACAGACTCTTTAGTAGAGCGTTCGATATCGGTGTCTTCTATTCTTAGAATAAACTGCCCGCTATTATGCCGTGCATATGCCCAAGAAAACAACCCAGTTCTCGCACCACCAATGTGCAAAAACCCTGTGGGGGATGGGGCAAATCTAGTTCTTATCATTTAACTTCTCCATTTTTTGCTAATTCCCTTAATTCACGTTTAAGTATTTTACCAGTAGCATTGCGCGGCAGTTTTTCTACAAAAAATACCTTCCGCGGCATTTTAAACGCTGCAAGATGCGGCTGTAAAAAAGCTTTTATTTCAGCTTCATCTGCCATTACGTCTTCTTTTAGTTCGATATATGCCATTGGGATTTCATTATCATCTTTATCTTTAGCTCCAATTACCGCACAAGCATTAACCTTCTCATGAGTATATAGCCATTCTTCGATTTCACGCGGATAGATATTCATTCCTTTATGAATTATCAAATCTTTAATTCTATCTACAATAAAAATAAACCCTTCACTATCAATACGTCCAATATCACCAGTTCTAAACCAACCATTTACTATAGATTCAGCAGTATCATTAGGGCGATTATAGTAACCTTGCATTACATTATCACCTTTAACACAAATTTCACCAGTTTCACCAACTGGCACTTCATTCATATTCTCATCAAAGACTTTGACACTACAGCATGACAAAGCTTGACCAACAGAACCTTTTTTATTAGCTGTTGGAGAGTTACAAGAAACCACAGGCGAACATTCGCTAATCCCATATCCTTCAAGTAATTTCCCACGCTTAAATGACGCACTAAAGCGATTATGTACTTCCTCAGATAAAGGTGCTGCACCTGATATAAAGCCTTTAACATTATGAAACCAATGAAAATACCATGGCAATTTAGCTTTTGACATCGCATTATAAATATCAGGAACGCCTGTGAAAAATGTACAGCGTTTGAATAAAAGCTGTTTTAACAAATTTTTGAAGTCTTTAATTCCTGCAATAGCACGAATAACAATAACCCCACTATTGGTGTATATAGGTAAAAGAACTGTAACAGTAAGAGTAAAAGCATGGAACATAGGTAAATAACATAATAGTTTAATCTTACCATCTTTAATATTCATAAGATTTTGTGAACCAAGGCAGTCAGCGAATATGTTTTTGAAAGATAGCATCGCACCTTTTGGTTTACCAGTAGTACCTGAAGTATAAACAATCAAAGCGGTATCTTCAAGCTTTGAGTCATACGCATCTTCAGAGCCTTGAAAAATAGCAAAAAGCTTACTGTAGTCGATATTTTTTTCGTTCTCTAAGGGAAATCCATCTACCCAAACTATTTTATCTATATCAGTCTTCTTAATCAAATCTTTGGTTTCATTAGCAAATTTATTAGAACAAAATAAGAGTTTTGCTTGAGAGTCAGTAAGGATATATGCTAACTCATCTTCTTTTAGGAAGTTATTAACAGGTACTACTATAGCACCAATTTTACTAATTGCAAATAAATTTACAATAAACTGCCATGAATTTGACATTATCAAAGCAACTTTATCATGAGGTTTTATGCCATTTCTATGTAAAAATAATGCAATAGAATCTACGCGATTTTTGAATTCAAGATTACTAATTTTTAAATCTTCTTCAACAATGATGGTCCTATTTGCTGCTTTTTTTACGTTAGTTTCAATAACTTGATATAGATTTTTTATTGGATAGTTTTGCATAAATGATGCCTTAGTAATAAGTGATAAATTTATTTATAACATTCAAGACTTGATTGTATCAGAAAGTTTATACATTTACATACAAACATCGGTGATAATATTGTGATATACTATATTACTTTTACTAGATAGTTATGTGGAGAGAAAATTTTGTTGGCAAGTTTAAATCAAAAACAGCTAAGCGCTGTAACACATAATGATGGTTCCATGCTTGTATTAGCAGGAGCAGGAAGTGGTAAAACAAAAGTTTTAACAACTCGTATAGTTTGGTTAATTAACGAGCAGCAATTAAAGGAACATGAAGTATTAGCCGTAACTTTTTCTAATAAAGCCGCTAAAGAAATGCTCAATCGAGTATCTAGCCAATTATCAGTTAACGCTAGATCAATGTGGATTGGCACATTTCATTCAATTTCATTACGCTTATTAACAAAACATCATAAAGAAGCTGGATTACCGGCTTATTTTCAAATACTCGATGTACAAGACCAACTAAATTTACTCAAAAGGATTATAAAAGCAGCAAATCTAGATGAAGATCACTATTCGCCACGTGAGCTTCAAAAATTTATCAATCACCAAAAGGAACATGGCTTAAGGGCTAATCAAATAACCCCAAATGGAATGCGTCAGCAAACTTGGTTAGATCTATATTTGGAATATGAAACTATCTGTAATCGTGATGGCTTAGTTGATTTCACTGAGCTATTACTTAGAAGCTATGAAATGCTCTCGGTTAATAAAGACGTCCTTGATCTTTATTGTAATCAATTCAAACATATTTTAGTTGATGAATTTCAAGATACCAACCATTTACAATACAAATGGCTAAAATTACTTGGTAGCTCATGTGGAAATATGTTTGCTGTTGGTGATGATGATCAGTCTATTTATTCTTTTCGTGGTGCACGAGTTGCAAATATGCAGACTTTTTTGCAGGATTTCAGTATAACTGACCCGATTCGGATGGAGCAAAACTATCGTTCAACTCCCAATATACTCTCAGCAGCAAATGCAATTATCGATAAAAATAATGAGCGTATTGGAAAAACACTCTGGACTCAAAAAAGTGACGGCGAAAAAATCCGCTTATATGAAGGCTATACTGAAGAAGATGAGGCTTACTTCGTAACAGATGAGATAAAGTCACTTTTAGTCTCAGGTAAAAGCACAGCATCGATAGCAATTTTGTACCGCTCCAACGCCCAGTCACGAATTTTTGAGCAATTATTCTATTCTGAAGGGGTTCCGTATAAAGTCTATGGCGGACTACGCTTTTTTGATCGTCAAGAAGTAAAACACGTACTATCGTATCTTAGACTTATTCTCAACAAAAATGATAATGAAGCATTTCTACGAGTAGTAAATGTCCCTGCTCGTGGCTTAGGCGCCAAAGCAATTGAGAACTTACAAAATATTGCCAATGAAAAAAATACTTCCTTATTTGAAGCCTGCAATTTAAGTGACGGCAAGGCGCGTATTAATTTAGCTAAATTTACTAGTATAATTCAAAAACTGGATCAAAAAGACTTAAGCTTACCTGACTTAGTTAGTCTAGTTATAGAAGATAGTGGCATTGCCGAAATGTATCGCCTTGATAAAAAAAATGGGGCAGAACGCTTAGAAAATCTTAATGAGCTAGTTAGTGCAGCAACTAATTTCAAGGCTGAAGATGAAGCTAATAATAATTTAGCTACATTTCTGTCCCATGCAGTACTTGAATCTGGAGAAGGTCAAGCCCAGATATATGAACAACCAGTACAATTAATGACAGTTCATGCTGCTAAAGGTCTTGAATTTGATGTTGTCTTTATAGTTGGACTTGAGGATGGTTTGTTTCCGCATGAGAACTGTTTTGATTCGCCACAAAATCTTGAAGAAGAACGAAGACTAATGTATGTAGCTATAACTCGTGCCTGCAAAAAACTCTATTTACTAAGGGCGTGCAGTCGCCTAATGTGGGGTAAGCGTATTTCAGCACCAGTATCACGATTTGTTAATGAAATACCAAGTGAGCTAATACTAAATATTTCAGGTATTAGTAAAATAGGATGTTCTAGTTTAGTGGAGTCTGATATTGACCTACACCACCTAATCCCAACAGAAGTATCTAATCCCGAAACCAAAATCTCGAGGGTTACACTTTCTAATTGCGATGAAATCATAAAAATAGGGGATATGGTGAAGCATGCCAAATTTGGTAATGGTAAAGTGTTACAATTAAATATTGATGGTAAGAAAACTACCGCTGAAATTTTCTTTATCGGAATCGGTAAGAAGAATCTTGATCTCAATATTGCCAAAATAGAAAAAGTTTAATATTTAGGAGATTTATTATGTTTAATAGAATATATGTACCTATTGACAACTCAGATATTTCTGAACATATTTTAAATAAAGCTATCGAATTAGTAAAATCTAATAGTAGTGCAAAGCTTAAGGTTGCTCACGTAGTGAACTTAGAGCAAATGACTTTTGGGATTGAGATGATTGGTGCTGCTGAATTAAAAGATAGCATTCTATCTGTAGCTAAAGAATTTGTAGAGCATATCAAAGAGACTCTCAAAAATCAAAATGTTCAAGCTGAGATTGTACTCTTAGAAAATTATGGTGCTGGTTTATCAAGTATACTTCTTGAGGATGCTAAAACTTGGGGTGCCGATTTATTTATCGTAGGATCGCATAATTTAGGCTCATTTACGCATCTAATTACTGGCGGCGTTGCTGAAGATATTTCTCAAGATTCTAACATACCGATATTATTAATTCCTAAGCATAAATAAATTAACCATGACACACTTAACAATCATGGATCACTCTAGGATATTTAATAATTTTACATATATATACCCAGTAGTATCTAGGCGTAGTGAAGGAGTGTCTCTTGGTATAAACTTAAATGTTAATAATGCTTGTAATTGGCGCTGTGTTTATTGTCAAGTTGACGGTTTAGTTCGTGGTAAGCCTGAAACAATTGATCTTAAAAAATTAAGCTATGAATTAGACTATATGATTAATTATATAGTAAATGGTGATTTTTTGGCAAAATATGCTTCAGCTAAATTTAGACGCTTTAATGATATTTGTTTATCTGGTAATGGCGAGTCTACCTCTTCACATGATTTCTTGGCTGTAGTTAATATAATTGCTAGTTTGAGAGAAAGATATAAACTAATTCATAATGTAAAGACTGTCTTAATTAGTAATGGAAGTGAAATTGACCGCCCTGATATAAGTAAGGCGTTACAAATATTATCAACACTAAATGGTGAGGTATGGTTCAAAGTTGATAGCGCGACCAAATCTGGAATAAATAAAATAAATCAAGTAATATTGTCAGTTGATGGGGTTAAAAAGCGTTTATTGCTAGCAACTAAACTATGTAAGACATATATTCAAACCTGCATGTATAAAACTAGCGGTATCGATCCTGATACTGATGAAGTAGACGCTTATATTAATTTTGTTAATTCGGTACGTGAACATATTGCTGGAGTGTTATTATACTCAACCGCCCGAAACCCTGCTCTTCCAGAGGGGCATGATATATCATCAGTTAGTGAGGAGTTTTTGGCAAATATCGCAAATAGATTATCAACTAATGATATATTAGTCAAATACTATCAATAAGTATAAATATGGAAATCTTCGAATACCGCGGAATGCAAGTTCAGCTTATTGCCAAGACAATAAAGCATTGTTATTTAAGAATTAAGCCTGATGGCTTGATTATGCTAACCCACAACAAATGGGTAAAAAAATCTGCGGCTTTAGAGCTAATTGATAAAAACTGGGGCTTAATCGAATCCAAATTAGCCAAACTATCAAAACCAAATGACCTATCTCTTGGGAATGAAATTTATTTCTTGGGAGAATGTTATAAACTAAATATTATCTTAGATAAAAAAATAAAGATTGAGGTAATTGATAATTGCGTTCATCTTTTTACTCCGAAAGATGAATTTGAAATCAAAATTAAAATCCTCAATGCTTGGTATTTACAACAATCAAAACCGATTCTTACTAAGCAATATGAGACATATCTAAATAATATCAGCCACTGGAAAATTATACCCCCTATGATACGCTTTCGCACTATGAAAAGGCGTTGGGGTAGCTATAATAAAACCACTAATACTGTGACTTTAAATACCAATTTAGTAAAAGTAAACACTGACATAATAGATTATATTATTGCCCATGAGCTTTGTCATATACGACACTTTAACCATAGTTCAGCTTTTTATGATGAACTAACTAGATTGCACCCAACATGGAGAGAGCAAAAACTAGAGTTAGATTTTTTAAGCTCCAAGATATAATGTCCAACCCCTAGATGTAATAAAAAACCGTATATATTGGCGTTAGTGGTAGTAAAATACTGTTATACATAAAATTCAAAGGATGCATCAATGTTTAAGACAAAAAGCCTGCCCCATGAAATACGTCATATTGTAGTTAATAAGGGTACTGAGTACCCGGGAAGTGGTGAATATGAAGATAATGAGACTCCCGGGACTTATCTATGCCGTCAATGTGGTTTAGGTTTATTTCGGGCTGAACATAAATTCCCATCAGGGTGTGGGTGGCCTAGTTTTGATCTTGAAATTGAGGGGGCTGTTAAACGCATTCCTGACAAGGATGGAAGACGTACTGAGATATTATGTAGTCGTTGTGATGCACATTTAGGTCATGTATTTAAGGGTGAAATGATGACCTATCTAAATACGCGCCACTGCGTTAATTCTCTAAGTATTGATTGGGTCTCTGATACTGCAGTACTTGATAGTGAAGAAATCATCCTAGCCGCGGGATGCTTTTGGGGCGTTGAATATTATATGCAAAAATACCCAGGGGTTCTAAAAACTGAAGTTGGCTATATCGGCGGACTCAAAGATAATCCAACTTATAAAGAAGTATGCAATAAGACAACTGGGCACTTAGAAGCTGTAAGAGTAGTATTTGACCCAGAAACTGTTAGTACTGAACAAATACTAAAATATTTCTTTGAAATTCACGATCAATCCCAAAATAACGGCCAAGGTCCAGACCTGGGGCCACAATATTTAAGTGCGATATTTTACTATACTAACGAACAACAAAATACCGCAGGAAATGTTATCGAGCTTCTAAAATCAAATGGCTATAAGGTAGCAACATCCATTCGAGAAATGTCTATTTTCTGGAAAGCAGATGGCTACCATCAAGACTATTATACAGTAAACAACAATTCTCCATACTGCCATAGCTGGACCAAGAAGTTTTAGTACTTGAGGTCACAATTTGTGACCTCATATATCCAAAGTAGTAGATTTACTTGGCAGAGATAATTCTTTCAATTCTCTTGTTCGAGACAAAAGAAGAATACGGTCATTTTGAAGGTGACACAATAGTTAGCAAAGACCACAATGGTATGGTAGTTACGTTAACTGAAAAGAAGACATTACAGGAATTTATAGTTCCGGTAGAAAATATGGACTCAATTACTGTAGCAAATGCTATAATTGAGGTATGGTGTTTATTTTGCTAAACCTTATTGCTCAAACGATAAGGCATTGGTAGAAAATCACAACAGACTGATACGGGACTTTGTCCCTAAGGGTTCTGATTTCAAGTTGATAAGTAAAGAATATTGGCGGGAAATTCAGGATATATTAAATAATCGGCCGCGTGAGATTCTGGGTTTTAAAACTCCGAATCAGATGGTAGCTCAAGAGCTTAAACTGTGTTGCTCTTGAATCCTGCGGGCGCGTAAGAAAGTAAATATGAAAACTCAATTTAATCGTTTCACAATGCTTCTAATTGTAACAACCCTTATCGGGGTTAGTTATACCAATTTCAAATATAAAGCCTATGTGCCAGGTATAGCTTTGGTTCTAGGAATATTATTAACTAGTATTCATAAAGATAACTCTATTAGCCATCATACCAAAGTCTGGTCAAGTAAGACTTTAAGCTATGCTATTATCCTACTTGGCTTTGGGTTTAACTTAAATAATATACTTAAAGCAGGGCTTGCTGGGATTGGCTATACTATTATTAGTATCGGCGGTACGCTTATTCTTGGTTTGTTAATTGGTAAACTCCTAAAAAATGATGGTAAGATTTCAATACTAATTAGCTCAGGAACAGCAATTTGTGGTGGTAGTGCTATTGCGGCAATTAACCCAATAATTCGTAGTAGTCATGAAGAAACAGCTGTTGCTATGGGGGCTATTTTTCTACTAAATGCAGTTGGTCTGCTTCTCTTCCCAATAATTGGACATCAGCTAAATCTCACACAACATCAATTTGGCCTACTTGCAGCCCTTGCTATTCATGATACATCTTCAGTGGTAGGAAGCTGTATGTCTTATGGTCAAGAGTCATTAATAGTTGGCACAACTGTAAAACTAGTTAGGGCATTATGGATAATTCCTGTTAGTCTTATAATAGCTCTAATGTATAGTAAAATCAACCATAATGAACAATCTCAAGGTAAAACTAAAAAACCGTGGTTTATTTTTTGGTTTATCTTAGCTTCATTATCAGTTACTCTATTTCCAAGCTTACAAGCCATAGGTACTCATTTAAAAGAATTAGGCGAGAGTTTCTTTATGGTTGCTTTGTTCCTAATCGGCTATAATGTATCTTTTAGCAGCCTAAAATCAGTTGGAACCAAAGTCTTATTTCAAGCATTATCACTATGGATTATTGTATCTATTTTGGTAATCTTAGCACTAAAAACTGGTTTTTTAAATTAGAAGAATAGTTATTTTATATAACTGCTGCTATTAATGTTAAAATATAGCTTAGATTTTTTAAAGGAATTGTAATGAAAAAAATAATCATCACCGGAAATGTAGGCAGAGACCCAGAATTAAGAGCAGATCAAAGCGGTAACCAATTTGCGACTTTCTCTATGGGGGTATCAGTTGGCACTAAACAAGCACCAAAAACTGACTGGGTTGAAGTAAGCTGCAATGGTAAATTGGCTGATTTAGCAAAAAACTACATCAAAAAAGGTAGTAAACTTTTAGTCGAAGGTTTTCCATCAGCTAATGCTTATATAAACAAAGAAAACAAGCCTGTAGCTTCACTTAGAGTATTTGCTAATAATGTTGAATTCTTAAGTAGACGTGATGATGAAACAGCTACTGATGATCATTCACGGAGTGACGAGCCAGTATATAGCCTACCTGAAGCTGGTAGCTCTAGTAACACCCTAACATCGGACAATATTCCGTTTTAGAGAGTATTACCATGGTTCCAAAGCTGGTAACTGAATATCCTACATTATATGGATATGTTAAAGCGTTTCATATTATTGCCGTTGTTGCTTGGTTTGCAGGATTATTTTATCTGCCGCGCTTATTTGTGTATCACTCAATGACCGATAATAAAACAAGTCAAAACCAGTTTAAAATTATGGAACACAAATTATACTGGTATATTATGACTCCCGCAGCTATTACTTCCATAATATTGGGAGAAATTTTGGCTCATGGATTTGGGTTCAGTGGCTTATGGCTTCATCTTAAAGTTATTCTAGTTGGTACTTTGGTATTCTATCACATCTACTGCTTCAAACTTATGGATGATTTTGCCAAAGACTGTAACACCAAAACCCATAAATGGTTTCGAGTATTTAATGAATATCCAACAATTATACTAATCCTATGTGTTATTTTGGTTGTAGTTAAGCCACAATTTTAGATACTAAAAAGGAGTGTTGAAGATGACAAATTTGGTAGACGTATTGGTAGTTGGTGCTGGCCCTGTTGGACTTAATTTAGCTCTTGCCCTAAATAAAGCAGGTGTTCAATGTCGCATTATTGATAGCAAAGCTGAACCATCCAAAACATCTAATGCAATTGGAGTAAATGCCAGAACTCTCGAAATTTGGAAATCCATGGGTTTTGTAGGTACCGCTATAGCAAACGGTATAAAATTAAACCAAGTGAAGTTATTTAGTGGTAGTAAGCTATTAAATCATGCCGGATTTGATTCGGTTGAGAGCGAATTTAATTTTATGCTCTCCTTACCTCAGACCCAAACTGAGAGGCTACTAATTAATGAACTCAAAAAATATAATACCCATGTTGAATGGAATACTAAGTTAACAGATCTTAAAGACACTAACGAATCAGTAAACATTGCCTTAAACTCAGATTTCAAAGAATCAACTCTAACTGCCAAATGGGTAGTTGGCTGTGATGGTTACCATAGTAAAGTACGTGAATTAGCCGGGTTTAAACAAGAATGTCATGATCTAATACAACACTTCATAATGATGGATGCAAAACTCAGTGGCAATATCAGTAAAAATGATGTGAGTATCGTATTTAACATTGCAGGAGTTATGGTATTTATACCTATGAAAGACAATGTACGCGTGATTGCTGAGGTTAGCAATGATCCAAAATTTAAAGATCTAAAAGATGGCAACCTGGATATTTTTACCAAAATACTAAATGAACGTCATCCAGGGGTAGTTATTGATTCTGTTGATTGGTTAAGTGATTTTAATATTCATGAATGTTTAACATCAAATTTCAGAAATGGCCATGTGTTTCTAGCTGGAGATTCGGCGCATAGTCATTCACCAGCAGGTGCTCAAGGTATGAATACCGGTATTCAAGATAGCTGGAATCTAGCGTGGAAACTTGCTCATGTCATAAAAAATGAGGCAAAAGATAGTCTACTTGACACTTACAATATCGAACGCCGTGGTATCGCTAATGACGTTATCAAACGCTCAGGAGGCATAACTAAAGTTGCTACAACCAATAACAAATTCATCCAATTACTCCGTAATCTTGGGGTTGGGGGAATATTGAGTATTGATTTAATAAGAAACAAAATAGTTAATAGCTTACAACAAACTGATATATGCTATGAAAATAGTCCATTAATAAATACCAATCAAGTTTTATACCAAAACCAAACTAAATTTCAAAATATTGGCTCCAAGTGGTTTTTACTTACTAAAGATGAAATTCCTAATCCAGATTTGCCAGGTTTTATTGAAATAGTACGTAATCCTATATACTGGAGTGATCAGCCTTTATGTCTTATTCGTCCTGATGGATATATTGCCATGTATGCCGACTCATTATTTGAGATTTCGGGATATTTGGCAGAAAATGAAATTACCTCTGCTTAACTAAAGGAAACTTACCCAATGATTTTTAAAAAAACTATAGAAGTACGCTGGTCAGATATTGATGCTAATGGACATGTAACTCATACAGCTTATGGTACTTTTGCGACCCATACTCGAGTTGCATGGATGGCATCAGTAGATTGTAATATGACAAAGTTACTCGAACTTGGATTTGCTGCAGTATTATTAAAAGAACAAACCGAATATTTCAGAGAAATATTTTTAGGTGAAAAGGTCACAATTGAACTATTCTTTGCAGGTGCTACTACTGACAACTCACGTTGGAAGTTCGTACATAAAATCTATAGTGCAAACAACAAACTTAGTGCTATCAATACTGTATACGGCGCTTGGATTGATACCAGTATGAGAAGAATCGCACCACCACCACAATATCTAATAGATCGTGTACAAAATTTAGCAAAAACTGACGACTTCGAGCATATAGCTTAGCTATTTAGCATCGCAGTATGCCATTTCAGGATTATGATTAAATTCATACTGTAGGGTTACATGGGATATTTTGTGCTTAGTTTTTAGCATTGTCTGACACGCTAATAAGGTATCTTGCCAATTTAGTGGATTATTTGCAATAATATGCGCTGATAATGAGGTGATATTAGCAGATAAATACCAGATATGTAAATCATGTACCCCCACAACTCCGTCAACTAGCTCCAAATCACGCCCAACATCTTCATAATTGACATAGTCAGGTACTCCAGCCATTAGCACTATCGTTGATTTTTTAATTAATTTATAATTAGATGTAATAAGTATAAATACTACTATTAGCGATAACATAGGGTCTACAATACTGTACCCCGTATAGATGATAATAACTCCAGCGATAATAGCAACAACGGAAGCTAATAAATCCCCCATAGTATGAATAAGTGCAGCTTTGGTATTTAATGATTCTGAGCTTTTAACTAGGGCATACGCAATTATACCATTTACCAAGAAACCAATACCTGCAATAATAAATACCCCCTCACCATGAACTGTAGTTGGTATAAAAAATCTCTGTATAACTTCAAACAACAACCCTAAAGTCAGTATTAGCGTAAAAATACAATTAACTAGCGCACCCAGAGCTTCAGCTTTACCATACCCAAAAGTAAGGTTAGTAGTTGCAGGGCGTTTACTAATTATATTTGCAATAAAAGCAATTAATAGTCCAGCAGCATCAGTCAACATATGTATAGCATCAGATTGTAGTGTTATTGAATGGGTAAAATAACCACCTACACCTTCAATTAGTGCAAAACTAAAAGTAGCAACCAGGCAAAATGCTAAAACTTTGGAGTTAGCATCACGTCCATGCATATGGTCATGTCCGTGGTGGTGATGGTGTTTTTCATCAATATTGCTATGATTGTCATCATCATGGGAATGCCCATCTTGGTTAGCACCATGGCTTAAGTAATTACTATATTTTTCTTGTGGCATTAATTAATTCTCTTTAGCATGATTAATAGTGTATTTAGGTATTTCAACCACTAAATCTTCACTACCAACCTTAGCTTGACAAGATAGGCGAGACAATGAGCTTAGCCCCCAAGCTCGATCAAGTAAATCTTCCTCTAATTCGTTAATTTCATTCAAAGAATTGAACCCATTACGAACTATTATATGACATGTAGTACAAGCACACGCCATATCACAAGCATGTTCAATTTCTACATTGTGAGACAGTAATTGTTTACAAATATTTTCACCAACTTTTCCTTCAAATTCTAAACCTTTAGGACAAAGTTCAGGATGAGGAAGCACAGTTATTTTGGGCATTTTTACTCCATAAATTTAATTTTTATAATATTATATCATATTTGTAAGATCGTATCTTTAGCAATCGTATCGGTATTTGGATAATCTTTGCTAAAGTGCAACCCACGACTTTCATGACGAGATATCGCACTTTTGACTATTAATTCAGCATTTAAAAGTAAATTTCTAAGTTCAATTAAATCTGCTGAAAGTTTGAAGTTTGAATAATAATCATGAATCTCAGCTTGCAACATATTTATTCTATGCATAGCACGTTCTAAACGTTTATTAGTTCTAACAATACCTACATAATCCCACATAGCACGGCGTAATTCATCCCAATTATGCGATATAATAATCTGTTCATCATTATCAGTCACTTGTGAAGCATCCCATTCTGGAATAGTTACCGGATCTATTGTTAAATTTAGAATTGAGTTAGCTGCATTTTCACCAATGACGAGACATTCAAGTAAGGAGTTACTTGCTAAGCGATTAGCCCCATGAAGCCCAGTGTACGCACATTCGCCAATAGCATATAGGCTGTTGATATCAGTTTCACCAGCAAGATTAGTTACAATACCACCACAAGTATAATGAGCAGCAGGAACTACAGGTATTGGCTCATTAGTAATATCTATCCCAAGCCCTTTACAGGTTTGAAGAATATTTGGAAAATGTTCTTTTATAAATGATTCTGGCTTATATGATATATCTAGATGTACAAAGTCAAAGCCATGCTTTTTCATCTCAAAATCAATTGCTCTAGCTGTGATATCACGCGGTGCAAGCTCCATTCGTTCGTCATGATTTTGCATAAAGCGATATCCAGTAGGAAGTTTCAAAATCCCACCTTCACCACGAACCGCTTCTGATATTAAAAAAGATTTAGCATGCGGATGATATAAACAAGTAGGATGGAATTGGATAAACTCCATATTAGCAACTCTACACCCCGCACGATATGCCATTGCAATTCCATCTCCCGTAGCAACATCAGGATTGGTTGTATATAAATATACCTTCCCTGAGCCACCACTTGCTAAGACAGTGCTTTTACCACCAAAACTATATATTTGGTTGGTATTACGATTTAGGGCATAAACACCGTAGCATTTTTTATTATTTACTCCAATTTTATTACCCAAAATAAGATCAACCGCTACAAAGCCCTCATATACCGTGATGTATGGATGCGATTTGACTTTCCTTATTAAAGTATCTATAATAGCAGACCCAGTACTATCTGCTACATGAAGTATTCTTCTAAAGCTATGCCCACCCTCACGAGTTAGATGAAACCCAGTCTGGTTATCCGTATCAGGCGTAAATTGGACTCCTTGACTAACAAGCCATTTTATGGCTTCAGGTGAATGCTGTACAATGTATTGTACAGCTTCTTCATTGCATAATCCTGCACCAGCAATAAGAGTATCGTCAATATGACTTTGGGTCGAATCATTACTATCGATCACAGCAGCAATTCCACCTTGGGCATAGTATGAATTACACTCATTAAGTTTCTGCTTGGTTAATAGTGCGACTTTTTTTTTATTATTAGCAAGCCTCAAAGCTGTAGATAAGCCAGCTAATCCACTACCAATAATAACTGAATCGTAGTTTAGTATCATATATCAAGCACATCAAACATATTATATAAACCTGGCTTCTGGATACTTAAAAAAGCGCATGCGATAAGCGCACCATTAGCAAAGCTACCACGGTTATTAATTTCACTAGTTAAAGTCAAAGTTTCACCATTATCGATAAACATTACATCATGCTTACCCACTATATCACCACCTCTAACTACAGAAAAACCAATATCTTTCGGATTTCTTTGTTCATTAACTCCGTAACGAGTAAATTTAGCATGCGTTTTAAAATCAAGATTTCTCGACTCTGCTATTATCTCACCCAATTTAAGAGCAGTTCCCGAGGGGGCGTCTTTTTTGTAACGATGATGAGCTTCAAAAATTTCTGTTTCAAAGTTACTAAGTTTATCTGCAGCAATAGCGGTTAATTTAAACAACAAATTAACTGATAAACTCATATTTGCAGAAAACAAAATTGCAATATTTTTACTTGCTTCAGATATAAAATCTTTTTCTAAATCACTAAAACCTGTAGCACCAATTACTAAGGGTATTTTATATTGCAGACATGCATTTATTGTTTTAATGGTTGAGCTTGGTGTTGAAAAATCAATTACAACATCTGCTCCCTTAATTTTGCTAATATCATCACCTTTAGCAATACCAGCAAACAATTTATAATATTCAGGTTTAGCTGCAATAATCTTAGTAATTTCTAAACCCATTCTACCTGATGAACCAATTAATGCTATATTTATCATTGTTCCTACTTATTAAAAAACTGTCCACTCTTACTTATACTAATAACTTTACCTTCTTTATCAAATAATATAGTAATACAATAATTTGTTTCTAATTTATTACTCTTATAGTCTTGATAGAAAAAATCCCAACGATTTTGATCAAACAAAAACTGGGTAAGTGGATGACCAATAATGAAGGACACCTGCTCTTTGGTTATCCCTACATGTAACTGATTAACTTGGTTATTAGTAATATAATTACCTTGCTGCACCTCCATCATATATGGAAAACGCCATTCTGAAAATTTTATACCCGCACATCCAAATAGAAAAACAGGTAAGATGAGCCATAATTTATACTTTTTTATCATATATAACCAAAAAAACTTGCTAAAAACTATATTTTAACTCTAAAATGAGTACTTGAGTTACAAATTTAAGAAATAAAAGAAAAATGGATCTACAAAACCTAAAGAATACGGGTACTAAAATAACCAAACACAAAATTGCTATTTTGCAATTATTTGATTTATATAAGCATTTAGATGCTAGTAAAATCTTATCATTGTTAACAAATCAAGGCACGGATATTAGTTTAGCAACTATCTATCGTATACTTGCTATCTTTGAAGCCAACAATATCCTTGAAAAGCATAATTTTAATGATGATCAAGCTATTTATGAACTAATAAAACCAAATGAGCATCACGATCATTTAATTTGTGTAAAATGTAATAAAGTAATTGAATTTGTCGACTGTAAAATAGAACGATTACAAGAAAAAATTGCTAAAGAAAATAATTTTAAGATCGTAAACCACCACCTAAATCTTTACGGAATCTGTGAAGATTGTGACAAAATTCAACATTGACTTAGTCAATTAAGCTATAATGATAGACTTAAACTTTTATTAAAAATATTTAACTATGCATACTAAAACATTGAATGTAATAATTTTTGCTGCAAGCAAAATAATAAATCTTTTGATTATATTATATTTTGCTGTACTTCTAGCAAAACTTGTATGGTGGCTTATAAATCCGGCACTAGGTAATGTATATATCGAAAAATCATCCGCTACTGAATTTGAAAAAAGTGTTAAATACGTAAATAACCGCTACCCATTTGGTATTGTAGCAAAAGCAGTTGAATCAGCTCATCAAGAACCACCAATCGCAACTCTAGTTAAGCTTAATGGTATATATTTTAATCCACCTAAAAGCATAGCATTTATTACCTATAGTGGTAAATCATATATTGTGAGTGTTGGTGACAAAATAATGGGTGACGCAACACTTATGTCTATAAATACCGATTTAGTCGTGGTTAACCAAAATGGTGCTGATGCTACTATTAAAATTAATCCTAATAGCGCTGATGATTCTGATGATGATTTTGCACCAGATATGTCAAATAGTCACTTCTCTAGAAATAGAATATCTGAAAAATCTTCTATACCAATGGTTAATCACTCTAATCATGAAACAGATATACCAAGTAACCGCAATATTAATAACGACATTAAAGAGCGCCGAAAAAAACTTATAGAAGACTTTGCTCAGAAAACACCAACTGACCCTAGTAGCAATAATGGAATACCTGACACAACTACAAATAATAATGCTACTGAAAATATAGACAATAGCTCAAATAACGAAAAGAATAATCATCAAGAAAGTAATCGCGCATTAAATAACAATAGTAACGGCACCAATACCGTTCAAACTAACCCTTAAGTTTTTAAAGTGAATTAAATATGGTAAATTCGAAAAAAATAATTTTATTACTAACTATAGTTTCATTAACAAATTATACAATTGCTGTTAGCCAAAAAAGCAATGCTTCAGCAACAGCAAATAATACAAAAAAAAACACACTTCCTACATTAAATAAAAATGTACCCCATAAACCTAAAACTGTATCAAAAACTGGAGCTCCAACACCAACCCCAATTCAAAATACACCACCCCTACCTTCACCATCAAGTATTCCAACGCTAAGCCCTGATAAAGTAGTACTAAATTTTGAAAATGCGGATATCCAAACTGTAATTAAAGCAATTAGTGAATTATCAGGGAAAAATTTCGTAATTGACCCCCGTGTCAAAGGAACTGTTAATATCGTATCCGATAAACCAATATCTAAAGTAGATAGTTACAAGGTATTAGAAGCTGCACTAAGAATGCAAGGGTTTGCAACAGTTGAAGCGGATGGAGTAATTAAAGTATTACCAGAAACCGATGCTAAAACTTATGGAATGCGAACAGATGATAACTCCAAAAACCAACAAGGTGATCAAGTAGTTACCAAAATATTCATTATCCAGCATGGTTCAGCTACACAATTAGCTAGTTCACTTAGACCATTAATCGCACCAAATAACTCAATTTCTGTTTACCCTAATACTAATGCTCTAATTGTCACTGATTATGCATCTAATCTTGAAAGAATTAATAAAATCATCAATAAATTAAGCCAAGTTAACAATGGTGGCACTGTAAGTAAACCAATTATTGTTACTTTACAAAATGCAATAGCCTCAGATGTAGCACAAATTTTGCAATCATACATTAACGGGGGATCAAGTAGTGGTAGCGGCGGTGGTGGTGGTAGTGGTGGTAATACTGACAGCCCAGGTGCTACAGTAACTGTAGAAGCTAATACCAACTCTTTAATTTTATACTCAGTTATTCCAGATAAGGTAGAAGAGCTAAAATCCTTAGCCCTTAAAATAGATAACAATATCGGCAGTGTCAATAGCGATCTTCATGTAGTTTATTTGAAAAATGCTGATGCTGCTCACGTAGCTGACGTACTTAGATCTGTTGTCAATCAACAAGAAAACCCTGACTTGACAGCTAGCTCTTCGCAAGCTAAATTTACTACTGAGCCTTCTTCAGTATTTGGTTCTGCAGGTAGTAGTGGTACTGGTGGTGGCGCTACTGGTGGTATGGGTAGTTCAGCAAGTCGTCAATCTGGTGGAGCAGCCAACCGTAACTCCAACAATGCTAATCAAAAAGATGCTCCAAAAATCTTGGTACAAGCCGAACCTACTACCAACTCACTTATAATACAAGCACCACAAGCAGTATACAAAAACTTACGCATGATTATAGATATGTTAGATATTAGACGCGCTCAGGTTATGGTTGAAGCCATGATTGCTGATATCAGTAGTACCGAAAATGGTACTTTTGGGGTGCAATGGTTAGTTGGGGGTGGTAATAATAATGCTGGCGTTATCGGCCTTGGTAACTATGGAGGTAGTACATCTTCACTATCAGGTCTTGCAACAACGGCTATTGGTGCTACAAGTGGTGGTGCTGGCGGTGCTGGTATTTCTGTTCCTAATGAAGTTTATGTAGGTTTGGTAACTGGAACAACTTCTGTTGGTGGGCAAACTATTCCTACACTTGGAGCATTGGCTGACATGATTTCAGCTAATAGCGTAGGTAATATTTTAGATCGACCTACTATGTTAACTCTTGATAATGAAGAAGCTCGAATAATGGTTGGACAAAATATTGGTGTTCCAAATGGTTCTTTCACAGCAACATCAGGCTCTCCTGGAAACCTAACCACTACAATTACGCGTCAAGATTTGGGTACAGTATTACAAATCAAGCCATTAATTACCCAAAATGGTACTATTCAGATGGATATTTATCAAGAACAGTCGTCTCTTTCTGCTGATCAGCCAATTAATTCCGCTAATGGTCCATCTTTCCTAAAACGTAATTTACGTGCTACTATACTAGTAGATGATGGGCAAATTATTGCTCTTGGTGGAATGACTGAGGATTCTATCAGCATTCAACAAAATGGCGTTCCTGGTTTAAGTAGTATACCATATATTGGATGGTTATTTAGCTGGCAAAGCCGAATTCATAAGAAACAAAATTTAGTATTATTCTTACGCCCAGTAATTGTTAAAAATGCTGAGGGTTATAAAGCATTAACCAACCAGCGTTATAACTACATTATGGGAGAACAAAATAAAGTTCAAGCCAAAGAAACTGCTGTATTACCAGGTGTTGCTCCAGTGACTTTGGATAACCAAGTACCATATACTCTAGAAAAACTCCCTAATCAAGGAAATTCGTCATTGAATTTAAATAAATCATTGCCGGTAGTTGATTTGACAAACAACGGTACAAATGTTGAAAAAACTAACCCTGCGGCTATATCTGTTACAACTACCAAAATAACACCTATGGCAGCAGCAACTAAAGCCATGGGTGTTGAAAGCTCTGGTAGCACACAGATTAATGCACTTACGCCAGGTAATTAGGGTTTTATATGGAAGCGATAAAATTTGTACCTAATAAATTCTCAAGACGGATACCGTATTTGTATGCTAAAAACAATCAAATATGTATCTATGGTGTTGAGAATAATCAGGTACTTGTTGCAGTGGTTGATAAATTAAACCCTGCAATAATATCTGAAGTAAAACGCAAACTTAACGAAGCGATATTAGTTACCAAAATTAATGCCAAAGTTTTTGATGAACTATTATCAGAAGCCTACTCCAATTCAAATGCGGCAGCTATTGTTGATGATGTTCAAGATGATATTGATATCTCAGACCTAATCCATAATCTTCCACGTTCTTCTGATTTACTTGAGTCAGAGAATGACGCTCCAGTTATTAAAATTATAAATGCCTTCTTAACTCAAGCAGTAAAAGAAGATGCCTCAGATATTCACTTAGATGCTTATGAACGAAAATCTATCGTTCGCTTTAGGCGTGATGGTGTATTACAAAGTGTGGTAGACTTAAATCCTGGTCTTCATGCAGCACTAGTATCACGGATAAAGATTATGGCACAGCTTGATATTGCTGAAAAAAGACTTCCCCAAGATGGACGTATTGCACTTCGTTTAGCAGGGCGTGAGGTTGATTTACGGGTATCAACCATTCCAACAGGTCATGGTGAGCGTGTGGTTATGCGTTTACTTGACAAAAACAAAGAACGTTTACAACTTGAAGTACTTGGTATGAATAAAGATACTTTGGTAAAAATTGATAAACTTATCCATCGCCCACATGGGATTTTCTTAGTTACAGGGCCAACAGGGTCTGGTAAATCAACTACACTATATGCGGCTTTAGCAAGACTTGACTCAAAAGAACTAAACATCATGACGGTCGAAGATCCTGTAGAGTATGATATCGAAGGTATCAGCCAAACTCAAGTTAATTCAAAAATTGAGATGACATTTGGTCGAGCATTAAGAGCTATCCTTCGTCAAGATCCTGATGTAGTGATGATAGGTGAGATTCGCGATTTAGAAACCTCTCAAATTGCAGTACAAGCGAGTCTTACTGGACATTTGGTTTTAGCAACACTACATACTAATACTGCAGCATCAGCAGTTACGCGGTTAATCGATATGGGAGTTGAGTCTTTTTTACTATCTTCAACATTGATAGGGGTTTTGGCACAGCGATTAATTCGCTTATTATGCCCTAAATGTAAGATTGAAAATAATTTTGTTGATGCTAATATGCGAAAACTTCATGGTATCCATGAAGATACTATATTATACTCACCAAGTGGCTGTGAAGTATGTAGCTTCACTGGCTACAAAGGTAGAACTGGTATTCATGAATTATTAGTTGTTGATGAAGAAATACAACGTATGATTCACACCGAAACTCAAGAACATGAAATAGAAAAACATGCGATTGCAAATCTTGGTATGCGTACTCTTAGAATGGACGGTATGCGCTGGGTAATTGAAGGTAAAACATCACTTGAAGAGGTAACAGCAGTTACCAATGAAGATTAGAGAAATATGACAACTTATAATTATAAAGCGGTAGATAATTCCGGGAAAGACAAATCTGGGGTAATCCAAGCAGAATCACCAAGAAGTGCGCGGCAATTACTGCGTGATAAAGGACTAATTGTTGCTCATATCCAAGCTGAAAAAGAAGACAGGGAGAAAAAAGGTACTTTTAATTTCAAAAAAACTATCTCTTCTCTTGAATTATCCCTGATCACTAGACAATTTGCTATTTTACTTAACTCTGGATTATCAATAGAAAGCTCACTTAATGCCCTAATTGAACAATTGGAAAGTCCAGATCAAAAAACAGTTTTTATGGGTGTTAAAAGCGAGGTTTTAAGCGGTCGACCATTAGCAGCTTCACTTAGAATGTTTCCTAAAGTTTTCCCTCCAGTATATTGTAGTCTTATTAATGCTGGGGAACAATCAGGTAGTTTGGCTCGTGTAATGACTAAATTAGCTGATCATAGTGATAGAACTCGTGAATTAACTAGCAAAATCATGATGGCACTATTATATCCAGTTATTGTATCTATTGTTGCTGTTGTTATGATTGTTGCTCTACTAGTATTTGTGGTACCACAAGTGGTAAAAGTATTTGAAGCATCCAAACAAGAACTACCAATACTTACTAAAATAATGATTTCGACTAGTAATGGGCTGCGGGAATATGGCTGGATAATCATATTAGCAATTATTGTTTTAATATTTACTATAGCTCGATTACTAAAAAAAGAAAGCTTCAAAGTTAAGTTTCATCGTAAATTGTTAACCATTCCTGTGGCTGGTAAGCTCCTTATTAATGTTGATGTAGCAAGATTTACCCATATTTTGGCATTACTACTTGCTAGTGGAGTACCTATGATTGCTGCTCTTGAAGCGGGACGTGATACTGTTAGTAATTATATGATGAAAAAAGCCATTGATAATTCGATAAAAGCAGTTCAAGAAGGTGTGCCTCTTGCTATTGCCATGTCTCGTGAAAATGCTTTTCCACCAGTAGTTATTCATTTGATAGCAAGTGGAGAAAAATCAGGGAACTTAGATCATCTATTAGAGCAAGCAGGTACTCATCAAGAACTTGAACTATCACATAGAAGCCAACTCCTAACAGGGATACTTGAACCAGCTTTGATCTTAATAATGGGTGGTGTGGTATTATTAATTGTAATAGCAATTATGCTACCGATATTAAACATGAACAAAATGGTAGGCTAATAACTGCCATCCTGCATCGATGCATGTTTAAGTGTAATCCCCCAGCTATTAATTCGTCGTCCCAGCACTTTGATTTTCGTCATCCCAGTGCTTTGATTTCGTCGTCCCAGCGCTTTGATTTCGTCGTCCCAGCGCTTTGATTTCGTCGTCCCAGCGCAGGCTGGGATCCATGCACTTGCACTTGTAATATATTAAAGGCTCATGAAATGAAAAGAATAAAATATTTAATTAGCTTCGCATTAATAATCGCAATTGTTATTTATATATTTATACCGTCAAAACCTGTTGTCACAAATAATCAATCACCTGAACAAACTTTTCTAGTATCGGCAAAACTTATTGATAATAACCAAGCCAAGTTATCCTTTGTGATTGCACCAAATTATTATATTTATAAAGATAGGCTACAAATTTGGCTACTACCTAGTATGGAATCAGTTGCATTAAATAAAATCAAATTCCCTAGTAGTTTACTTATACCAGATATTAATGAGCCTAACAAAACTGACGAAGTCATGACTGGCAAATTTAGTTTGGATATCCCAATTGATGCAACTATCAATACCATCAATCTTACTCTTCAGGGCTGTGATGGTAAAACTATTTGTTATCCGCCCCAAAAATACACTTTCAATTTAAATAATTCAGTATCACCAGGAAGTATATCTATTAAAGAATTATTTAATGATTTTATAAACTTCTATCATGGTGATAGCACATTATCTAACCTAAGCACTCCCATATTGGTTTTACTATTTTTTATTGCTGGAATTGCTATTTCTCTAACTCCATGCATGTACCCATTATACCCAATAGCGTTATCTTCAATAATTGGAAATTCTGTTAATCTCAAACGTACTAACATACTTATGCTAACAATCAGCTATATCCATGGAATAGCTCTTATTTATGTGATTATGGGCTGTTTAGCTGCGTATACTGGAGAATTATTTACTACACTTACTCAAACTCCGATAGTCATTATTATCTCAGGTCTAATCTGGTTTATTCTAGGATTATCGATGTTTGATCTTTTTGAAATCAGATTACCCCATAGTATCAACTCATACTTACATACCAAAAGTATTAATATAAGTGGTGGGCGCTATACCAAGGTATTTCTCATGGGTATAATGTCGTCAATCCTACTAGGCCCATGTGTAACTCCACCATTAATTGCAGCTATTGGAATTATTGTTGGTCATGGCGATATCATATTTGGTGGACTCGCACTTTATGCTATTAGCCTTGGTATGGGTGTCCCTATACTAATATTAGCTCTAGTAGGCGATAAGATGCTACCCAAATCTGGAAACTGGATGAACGGCATCAAGTATTTCATGGGTTTAGTAATGATAGCAGGAAGTATTTACCTAGTTGCACCTTTTATATATAACCACTATATCTACAATCCATCTAAGCATAATGAAGCTAACGAATTAGTCATTGATAATAGCCTTGAATTAGATAATACAATTAGATACAGTGCCAAACCAGTTATTATTGATTTTTACGCCTCTTGGTGTGCTATTTGTATTGAAATGGATAAAAAGACATTTTCTGATAAAAATGTACAATCTTTTTTGGCTAATTATACTGTAATTAAATTTGATTTAAGCCAAAATACACATGACCAAATGCAAGTACTAAAACATTATGGGCTTTATGGGCCACCTGCATTACTCATATTAAATAATAATCAACCCACAAAATTACTTGGTTTTATTAGTAGTGAAGATTTAATTAATAAATTAACACCTGTTTCAACTAAATCACCCTAATATTTATTTCGTTTGGCAATTGCTAACATAATCCCAAATTGTATCATAAGAATGATAGTTGCCGTACCTCCATAACTAATAAAAGGTAGAGGCACTCCCACTACTGGTAATACCCCAGCAACCATTCCCATATTAATCAAAATATATAATGTAAATGACATTGTGATACTTCCTGCTATTACTCTAGTAAATATATCTGGAGCGTCTCTCATAATCATTAAGCAACGGATAATCAAAGCTAAATATAATAGTAATATAACACAAACTCCAATATAGCCAAATTCTTCAGCAACAACAGTAATGACAAAGTCAGTATGCTTTTCAGGAATAAAGTCCAAATGAACTTGCGTTCCTTTGAGATATCCTTGACCATATAGTCCACCAGAACCAATTGCTATCATACCTTGGATGATATGATAACCCTTACCAAGAGGGTCAGATTGTGGATTTAGTAGTGTTAAAAGACGGTGTTGTTGGTAGTCATGTAGATGATGCCAGATTAGTGGGGTTGAAGCTAATAAAATAACTAATCCAAAGATAATCACCCGCCAAGGTAAACCCACAAAAAACAGCACAAAGAATCCTGCTGCTAAAACTAATATACCAGTTCCCAAATCAGGCTGCTTGGCAATTAGGGCAAATGGTATTAATATTAGTAACAAACCATATATATAATCAAGACCTTTAACTAGAATATTCTTGTACGAATAAAAATACGCTAATATAAGTGGCACAGACAATTTACAGATTTCCGATGGCTGGATTCTAATCCCTAAGTTTAACCACCGTTTAGCACCATTTACCCTGACTCCGACAACTAAAACCGCAATTAAACACAGTATACTTATTATATATAATGGAACCGTCCAATTCTTTATTTGATTTAAATTGATATTAGCAACAATTATCAGTATCCCAAAAGATACTCCAAGATAAGCTATATCATTAATTATTCGTCCAGCAACTTTATCATTAGCCGAATATTGAACAAATATATTTATTGTGGCCAATGCTAAAAGAATCAGGATAATAGTTTTGTCTAAATTATAAAATCTATTGATTAAGTGCTTTAACCTTTTAAATTTAGTCTCTGTTAGATTCATTCACCACTCTCCACGTTTGATTGATTAGCATCACTGTATTCTAATTGATCATTAGTATCAGCGGCATCATTTGGCTTATGAGCTACTACCGCATATTCACCAAGTAAATAATAATCAAAAAGTTTTCTAGCAATAGGAGCAGCACTAGCTGCACCAAATCCCGCGTGTTCTACTATTACTGCAATAGCTATTTTAGGTTTATCAACTGGAGCAAAAGCAGTAAACCACGCATGATCTTTATATTGTTTACCTTGGAATTTAGCACTACGATTATCTTTATTCATAGCTACAACTTGGGCAGTTCCAGTCTTACCTGCCATTGTATATTGTAAACCTCCTGATATCCCATGTGCAGTACCTTTTAGTACTACATTTTGCATCGCTGATTTTATAAATTTAAAATAAGTATTAGGAATTGGTAACATATGTGAGTTAATTATATAACTTTCTATGAGCACATTATTTTTATCAGTCGTGTTTTTAAAAAAATGCGGGGTAATAACCTTACCTTCATTAGCAATTATAGTAGTAGCAAATGCCATTTGAAGCGGGGTATAATGATTAAGCCCCTGCCCAATCCCAAAAACAACACTATCTGCAGCTTGCCAATTTTTTTGATAATCATCCCGAAAATGCTTAGCTTTCCACTCTCGTGAAGGTAAAAGTCCACTATCCTCAATTGGCAGATCTACACCAGTTTTTTTCCCAAAGCCAAACATTGGCATCACATCATCAGCTCTATCAATACCTAAATCTAAGCCCAGTTTATAAAAATACGTATCAGACGAATAAGTTATCGCATCCATTAGATTCACTGTACCGCGTGCAACCTTTTCACTATCTCTAAATCTATGGCTTGATCCAGGAATAACATAGTACCCGGGGTCATAAACAGTCGAACTAGGTGTTAGCACTCCTAAAAACAATGCTGTTAAAGCTAAAAATGGCTTAAAAGTAGAACCTGGTGGATAAGTACCCTGTGCTCCTCTATTTAATAAAGGCTTTTTAGGGTCATTCATTAAATCGCCCCAGTCATCTAAGCTAATACCATCAATAAACCAATTGGGGTTATATCCTGGTTTGGATACAAAGGCTAAAACTCCACCATCATTAGGATCGATAACAACTATAGCACCATTATTATCACCCAATAAATTCCATGCTAATTTTTGAAGCTTATTATCTATAGTTAGGTGTAATGTCTGACCATCTGTTGCTGCAGTATTATCAATAAGTCCTACTTCATTACCATTAGCATCAGTTTTAATACTTTTCTTACCTAAATGTCCTCGAAGGGTGCTTTCATAATATTGTTCAATACCACTTTTTCCGATATAGTCATTAGATACATAATCTTGATTTTTAATTTTCTGCTTATCTTTTTGACTAATGCGCCCGACATAACCTATACTATGTGAGTATAGTTCATCAAATGGGTAATTACGCTTAATTCTTGCAAAAACTGATAATTCCGGAAATTCATAAGCATGAGATGTAACACTAGCAATCTCTTTATCAGACAAATCATCTTTAATAACAACCCAGTCATAATTTTTAGAATTATTTTTAGTTGCATAAAATTTTTTCTTATCAAGAGTCGTTATATTAACGTATTTTGACAAACTTTCAAATAATTGCTTTTGGCTACCTTTTAAATATTTAGGAAGAGCAGCAAGAACATATGAGGCATCATTATTTGCTAATACAACTCCGTTTCTATCAACAATCTGTCCTCGTACGGGCTGTGTTGCTACTATAGATGAATAATTATTGATTGATTGCTGAAGTAATTGAGTATGATTGATTAATTGTAAATAACCATAGCGTAAAAATAAGACTCCAAATGTAAAGGTAATAAATGAGTAAGCTGCAATCAGCCTTGAGTTTTTCATTTTAAAAAATTAAGTTTGATTTAATATCACGGATATTGGTAAAGCTAAATAGCCATAATATAATTGGACATAATACTAGTACTTCGATACTTAAGTCTACCCAATTAATAAAACTATTATGCGTCAATAAGCCAATTAGCATCATAATGCCTGATAGCATTGCATAAAATACGCTTATCATAACTACTTTTTGTAACGAACCACCCAAAGAATATGTAATCACAAGCCTCTGGCTTAAGAATGATAATAGAATGGCAGCAAATAAATGACTTCCTAAATACCAATGCCCCATTAAATCAGTAAAAAACGCAATGAAAATTATTAGCTTTAAATACGAATTTTTTCTGAATAATAAAATAACCAAAATGACACTCAGGGAGTCAAGATATAAAACGGTTAGGTTATTGATTAGTAATTGAAATAACATCAATCCAAATATAAGAATTAATAATTTTATATTATTGCTGTGCATTTTTAAGTACCAATAAATATTGTAGTTTATTAAAATTAACCACTGGCTCACATATTGCTGAATTAAATCCATTATTTTCGTAAAATACTTTACTTACTCTAGCAACAGGAATATTTGCTGGGTATAAATCATCAAGCCCTGTAGTAACCAGAATATCACCCACACTAATTTTATCAGCTTTATTGATATATTTAACTTGCATATTATTATTACCAATACCGGAGGCTAACATTTTACTTTTTGTTACTTGGTTTTGAAGATAGATTTTGTAATCAGGATTAGTAATTAAGACTACTTGTGCATTATTTGGATTAACTGAACTGATTTGCCCAATTACACCATCTTTATTAACTACCGTACTACCTAAATTTATACCTTTACTTGAGCCTCTATCAATAAGTAATTTACTATTAACTAGATAATTCACATCAATTATGCCACGAGCCATGGTTATTTTAAAATTATTGTATAACTCAGATTCAGAGTTTAGATTTTCAATTTCTTTAGCATCAGTGCTTTGATTGTTTTGCTGTTTTAGTAATAAGGCATCTTTTTCAACCTGCTGACGTAGCTGAATATTTTCTGTTTCAAGTTTTTTTTGAGTATTTTTTTGTAAAAATACTAATTTGGGATAACTAATAATTTTATACTCAAGCATAACAACTTGCTTATGTACATATATTGCCACTACATCACGGAATTTACTAATAAAAGAAAACTTATCCAGTAAAATTAGTGCCATAGCAGCAATTAATAACCAAACCCGTAAACGTAACATCTATTTTATTCTATTTAGATATACTCGATTATCAGATATATAATCAAGTGCGATGCCACAGCCTTTAGCAACACATAGTAATGGCTCGTCAGCGATATGTACTTGTAATCCAGTTTCTTCATTAATTAGAGTATCTAATCCTCGAAGTAGGGCACCACCACCCGTTAGAGTTATTCCATTATCTATCAGATCTGCTGATAATTCAGGGGGAGTTGTTTCAAGTGCATTACGAATAGCTAAAACCATCTGATCAAGAGTATCTTTAAGAGCTTCTCTTAATTCCGATGAATTAATAGTTATTTCTTTAGGTAGTCCTTGGTACGCATCACGCCCACGAATTACCATTTCCCCAACATCTGATGTTTTATGAGCCGAACCAATTTGTTTTTTGATCTCTTCAGAAGTAGAGTCCCCAATTAACAACCCGTGCTTAGAACGAATATGTGCTGAAATTATTTCATCCACTCTATCTCCTGCAACTTTTATCGAGTTAGCATACACAAGCCCACCTAAAGATATAACTCCAACCTCAGTTGTTCCACCACCAATATCAACTACCATTGACGCCTTAGGAGATGCAACAGGCAAATCAGCACCAATAGCAGCTGCCATTGCTTCTTCGATTAGCTCTACTTGGCGAGCACCAGCAGCTAGTGCTGCATCTTTAATTGCCCGGCGTTCAACTTGAGTTGAACCACAAGGCACACAAATTACAATTCTTGGTGGGATAGAAAAGAGTTTTTTACTGCTATTTATTTTTTTGATAAAATATTTTATCATTTGTTCAGTAACTGTGAAATCCGCAATAACACCATCTTTCATAGGGCGAATTACTTCTATTTGACCTGGAGTTTTTCCAAGCATGGTTTTTGCTTCATGACCTACAGCAATAACTCTTTTGCCATATCCATCACGCGATAGCGCAAGAGCTACCATTGATGGTTCATCTAGTATAACGCCTTTACCTCTAACATAAACGATTGTATTTGCAGTTCCCAAATCAATAGCAACATCACTACTAAAATAACCTAATAATCTTTTCAACATAATAATCCTCTAGTAATTTAATTAAATGGTTTAATAAAATCTTTAATTTTGCCTAATATCATGTCTTCAGTAAATCCAAAATGATTAAACAAGTCTTTTGCGGGTGCTGATTCACCAAAAGTATCAATACTAATAATTAGCCCATCAATACCAACGTATTTGTACCAAGAGTCAGCAACTCCTGCTTCTATAGCTATTTTGTACTTAGACTCTGGTAAAACACTCTTTTTATACTGAGTATTTTGAGTATCAAAAACAGAAGTCGAGGGCATTGATACTAGTTGCACTTGTTTATTTTCTGCTACTAATTTTGTATATACTTTATAAGCAAGCTCCACTTCAGAACCTGATGCTAGTATTATTATATCAGGTGTCTCACTATTTTTAGATAAAATATATCCACCTTTAGAAATATTTTTTGTAGTTACCGCATCTCTTTGCATATACTGTAGATTTTGTCTTGAGAAAATCAAGCTTGATGGTGTTGTAGTTTGGCTAAGTGCAGCACCCCAAGACACAACCGTCTCTACAGTATCACAAGGGCGCCATACGTGCATATTTGGAATTAGACGTAGTGTTGCTATTTGTTCAACTGGTTGGTGGGTTGGACCATCTTCACCCAAACCTACTGAATCATGAGTATATACAAATATCGGGGCAATCTTCATTAAAGATGCCATTCTTAGGGCATTTCTAGCGTATTCAGAAAACATTAAAAAAGTTCCACCAAATGGTTTAATCCCATTATGTAAGTACATTCCATTTAGCATTGCTGACATTCCAAACTCACGAACTCCATAGCTGATATAGTTACCGGTAAAGTTATTTTTGTCATTAAGCGTTTTAGCAAAGCTCCAACGAGTAAGGTTTGATCCAGTTAAATCAGCAGAGCCACCTACTAATTCAGGTAAATATTTGGCAAAATATTCAATCGCATTTTGTGATGCTTTACGAGTTGCGATTGTTTCAGCCTTTTCACTAACTAATTTAATACCTTCTTCTATAATCTGATTCCAGTTTTTTGGTAGTTCGCGAGAATTACGGCGCTTAAATTCAAGAGCCAATTCTGGATATGATTTTTGGTAAGTTGCAAATAGTTTATTCCACTCATCTTCTAGTTTTTGACCTTTGTTCTTACAATCAAACTCTTGATAAACTTCATTAGGCATAACAAATGGTGGATAGTCCCAACCTAGTTCTTGGCGTACAAGTTTGATTTCAGCTTCACCTAGAGCGGCACCGTGGCTCTCTTCTTTACCAACCTTATTTGGAGAGCCTTTACCAATTTTAGTTTTACAAATTAGGATACTAGGGCGTTCATCATTCTTGGCATCTTTTATAGCGTTATTTATAGCGTTTACGTCATGACCATCTATATTGTCAATTACATGCCAGTTATAAGCTTCAAAGCGTTTAGCTACATTTTCGCTAAACCAATCATGAACTTCACCATCAATAGATATTCCGTTATCATCATATAAAGCGATTAATTTACCAAGTTTGAAAGTACCTGCTAGAGAACACACTTCATGAGATATTCCTTCCATCAAGCAGCCATCGCCCATAAAAACATAGGTATGATGGTTTACAATAGGAAGTCCATCTTTATTAAATTCATCAGCTAGTATTTTTTCTGCTAGTGCCATTCCAACGGCATTAGCTAGCCCTTGACCTAATGGTCCTGTAGTTGTTTCAACTCCATCAGTATAGCCATACTCTGGGTGACCTGGGGTTTTAGAGCCCATTTGGCGAAATTGCTGAAGATCATTAAGAGTTAGATTATAACCTGTTAGATGCAGTAGACTATATAATAACATTGAGCCATGACCATTACTTAATACGAAACGATCGCGATTCACCCAGTTTGGATTATTTGGATTATGAGATAAATGATCGCGCCATAGCGTAACCCCAATTTCAGCCATTCCCATTGGCATCCCTGGATGTCCGCTTTTTGCTTTTTCGACAGAGTCAGCAGATAGTATACGTATTGCATTAGCTAGTAAATCATAATTGGTCATAAAGAACTTTCATCAGTAGATTAATGTACATGATTTTATCATAATTCATGTATAATGACTACGGTTTTAAACCACCACCATGCTCGTAATTTGTAAAGTGAAGCGCGAAAGTTTAAAATTTGTAGCTATAAAATAAAAGAATGAGTTTCAGATTATACGTTCATAAATAAACAAGTTCCGAGTATGCTAATCGCTCTTTTATGCCACAAATCATACGCCCTGTTTCACATATAATTACCCAAGAGAGCTCTGCCTCTTCTAAAGATGCTTTATATTTATGAATCAATTGCTTAGGAAAACCATACAA
>CANFGS010000018.1 GCA_947446595.1 Neisseriaceae bacterium
ACAAGATTATAAACTAAGCATTTACCCTCTTTCTGTTTTATAGCTAAACCATTTATCTACAATCAATATAACAAAATATAAATAAATTTAATCTTTTGATAACTATCATGCTCATATTTGTCCGTTGCTTTTCATTATTGAATGAATCTAACGGATTAATATACAAATTTTAATATAAGTTTTATCAAATAATAGTAGTAGCTAATCCGGTATTTCTGATTGTTGGGTTTGCTATTGCTTCTTTAATAATATTATTCGTCGAAAATATAGTAAGATGATTTTTTGCTCTTGATACTGCTGTATATAGTAGCTCACGGCTACATTTTGTATTGGGGATTACTACATAAGCATGATTAAACTCAGAGCCTTGTGATTTATGTATTGAAATAGCGTATGCTAGATCAAATTTGGGTAGTATTTCTGGAATAAACGCCCTACCATCTTCAAATATTATTTGAATAATCCCGTCTTTTATAACACATATACCAATATCGCCATTATTTAGCCCTAGCGCATAATCATTCTTAAGGATAATTATTGGGCGTCCACTATACCATGTATCAATAGTAGCTAATTTTTGCTTAATATGTTTTTCAATTTGTAAATTAAGATTATAACTACCTAATATCCCAACATTAGTAAGACAAAGTATACACTGACGACTAAATTTATCAAATATATTAGTAGTATCAGATTGTACAGAAATGAAATAATCATTTAAAGACTGTGAATTCAAATAATTATCTAAAATAGTATTTAGTTTAGGTTTGTAGAGTTTAATATTATCTGAATTATCTAACATAGATTTTATCATATCTAAATTATTATTTAGAACGGCTTTGGTAAGATTTCCAATATCATTACTGCTTCTTTTACTTTGAATAAGTTCACTTATATTACAGTGGTTAGTAAATAAGTCATGAGAATTAGGGCTAATTAGAGAAGCAAATACATAGCCCTCCTCTACTGAGGATAATTGATTTTTGTCCCCTAGAAATATTATATGACGTATGGTATGACTATCAATTGCTTCTAATAATTTACTATATAATGGCAAACTTACCATTGAAGATTCATCAATAATTAATATATCAAGATCTAACTTATTATCCTTATTATGTCTAAAATAAATACTATCGTTTTTTGCACCTAATAATTTATGAATAGTTACAAAGTTTTCAATTTCCAAAAGCTTGTTAATAGCTGTCATATCCAGATATTTACTTAAAGCTCCAATATTACTTTGTAGCGACTCTTTAACTCGTTTACTTGCTTTACCTGTCGGAGCTGCAAGTTTAACTTTTATATCAAAGCCATAAATCTCATAAAAAAGCCACAATAATAATGTAACAGTAGTTGTTTTACCAGTACCAGGCCCACCAGTAATAAAGCTTAATTTATTATGGATACTAGTTTTAATAGCTTCTAATTGTTCTATATTAGGTAATTTATTATTATAGGAAATCTCATCTAGTATCTTGATTGAGTTTTGATAATTATCGTCTAAATTAGTATAGATTCTAGTCAATAACTGAATCTGCTCTTTTATACTAATTTCGTAGTTTAAATATTTACTAATATATACCAGATAATCATTATCAATCTTTAGGATTGATAGAGGTTTTGGAGCTGTATTTTTTATAGAAAAATCACTAGCTATCCCACTTTTTTTAAATAATCTAGTTATGTCATTTGGTGATAGGCTAATGCTGCTACTTAAGTCTGACAATTTACTACAACTATGACCATTACTAATATCAGTAAATAAATACTCAATAATTTGTGTTAAATTTGTTTTATCAATACTGCTTAAATCTGACTCAGCTAGACTTACTAATTGTTTTGACAAGTTAAAAAAAGTAGTGTTCATTAGCATTCCTAAGGGGATATTAAAGTATTTAGATTAAAGTTCTAAACGTAAATTTTACTTATTAAGTTTTTGGTTGTAGTATATAAATGTGTATTATACAATCAAACGCTTAGCTTAAATATAACAAATTTACATTATGTAAAACATAATGTAAATTTCATAAAAATAATTCAAAACAGGAGAAATTTAATGAAAAACAATTAATAGCTAAATTTGAAGACCCAAATTTTAAGCCCTACATTTTTAGAACTGGGGTATCTGGAAATTTATGTAGAATTTTACATAGTGGATATATATCAAAAGACGAAAAAGAGTACGATGTCTTTAAAATATCAAAAAAATACAATAATACACTGTACTCAGCTTCAAAATGCGAATTTACAAGTATTGGTGGTCCTGTACTGACAGAGTTTTATGGTGATGTATTGTATATATTAAATGATTATCAACTTCAAGCTCCTAATGTATGGGGATCAACTGCAGCTCCTGGTGATGATGGTGGTGCTGTAATGGGTAGTACTTATTTTCGTATTGCTCGTCAACTTATGATGGATGGATTTGAAGAAAGTGCTCCACTAACAATAGATCCCAAAAAATTAGCTGCAGCTCAAGAAATAATAAGTGACCAAATTATATTAAGTAGTGACTGGATTAAATTTAATAAATATTTCACAATGCTTAGTATCCACTCACTTAAAAATAAAGATGAAATTATTACTAGTTTATTAAACGAAAATGATAGAATGAAATTCTGGACGCTGTTTAATAAAAGCATACTTCAAGGCGATGCTGGCCCTATAGAAATGCATTATGATGGCAAAATACCACTTAATGATGTTAAATCTATAACAATATCTAGTAAAATAAAAGACATGCTAGTTGAGAGTTGCCCCTCAGACTATGAAACATATAAAGATAAAATTATAATTGATAATAGCTCAAAAATATAACTAGTTTTATATCTGAATTGGATAAAATAATTTATCCAATTCACTCACTAGATTTTGACAGTTTTTATCAATAAATACCCCTTGTGGTACACTAGTAGTATAAATACCTCTAACATAATAATACGCAGCACCGCCTAGTAAGTGACTAGCATCTTCAACTTTAAGCCTTTGTTCTAGATAGCGTTTGACGGCCACTAAATAGAGTAAATACTGTAAATAATAATGATGTTCTGCCATTGAAATAATAAGTGGGTTATCAACATCATTTATATCTGAAGTTGATGTGTAGTCAGTCAGAGTATTAGTTTTATAATCGAGTACAAAGTATAGCCCATTATGCTCAAATAATAAATCAATAAAACCAACCAAAAAGCCCTCCTCTATTGTACCTAAACTTCTACATGCTAGAGTAAATGGGTGCTGTTCCCCAAAATAACGACTCATTAATAAATATATATCTTTACAAATTGAAACAGTATGTTTGATTGAAAGGTTAAATTCAAGCTCATGCATACTATTAGTAAAATCACCTATCCCATAATTTTCCAAAATAGGATAAGTAAAAGCCTCATCAAGCATTGTAGTTAATTCATTACGATATATTTCATTATCGATATTATATTCTATAAGTATTGATTTAAGTCTGTCCTGATCCACAGGATAGTTTTCGCATAGATGATGAAATAATACCCCAAATGTAGCTCCACTGCACTCTTTATCTGATAGTATAGAATAGCGGTACTCCAATTCTGCTATCGGATTATTAGTATCGTCATTATCACTATACTTGCTTGGCTCGTTGGTTTTAGTTAACAAAGTATAGCTTTGACGATAAAATATTGGTGCGGGACTAATATTCACATTAATTAAATTAGTTTTTTTATCCGTTGCCTCATTATCAATAAAATGCAGTAATTTAAGATCGTTATCGCTCACTAAGTCACGATTATAGGCAACAACTCCACTCAAAGGTTTTTTAAACCCATCTTGTGGATTGTTTGAGAAAAACTTAGAGTAATTAAATAGCGAATGAGATAAATCATCAGGTTTATCTTTTACATAGCCAAATAACTCCGTAATCTTATCTGGTTTTTCACTGGCACTATATTTACCACTTTTAAGAATTGTCGGCTGTTTTAGATAAATATAGAGGCGAGTCTTGGCTCTTGTAAGAGCTACATAATTTAAACGCTGTGACTCCTTATTACCCTTGTCAACAATGTATTTTCCAACAGTTTCATCCATTACCATTGATGAATTAAACACTCCACCATAAGAATAACTACTAAAAAACGGCAATTGTTTATTATCAAAACTTTGATTACCTTTGAAAAACGGGCAAAATACTATATCAAATTCAAGTCCTTTTGACTTATGCTGGGTTGTAACAAGGATTTGTTCATTATCGTTATCTAGTCGCACCAACTCTTCATTTTGACCATCTATGTCTGTAGCACTACTAGAATTAATAATCTTTTGATGAAACCAAAATAATAATTCAGTTTGATTAGTCGCACTACTTCTATTGAGTAATTCTGCCAATTGCCAAATATTTGATAATTCACGATTATTTAGACTATAACTACTATTTTGAAATAAACGATTAAATAAAGCATAAACTAAAGATATGATTCCTTTGCTATTCCAAATTTGCTGGTAATAATAAAAGTCTTGTAATAAAATCTGTAATTCTTTATTCTCATTAAAGTTTATTAAATTACTTAAGTTAAAATTAAATAACTTACTAGTAATTGCTTTAATAAAATTTTTACGATTACTTAAATCAAATATTGAATTTAAAAATAAAAATAAGTCATTAGCCGTATTTGTTGCAAATATATTCCCTAGTTTTAATTCGGAAGCGGTAATACCATAACCACGTAAATATTCAACTATTTCAGTACATTCTTGATTTCTGTTAACCAAGATAGCGATTTTACCACCGAGAGTTTTATCTGCATTTAATAGTGACAATATCTCAAAAGTCATAGCACGTAGTAATGCACTAGTTCTTAATGGCTTAGTTGCTCCATTTATTGCTACTATTTGTACATTCTCATCATAAAACTTGGCTTTTATTCCTCTATTACCTGCATTTGATGTAACTTCTGCTACCTCAGGTAGTATATTTTCTTCATTTGCTTTAGCAATACTAGGTGAATATGTAATACCATCGCCTAGCATCCCCTCGCCTACAAATAACTCATTGATAAAATTAAGTATATTACAGTTAGAGCGAAAATTACTATCAAGACTAAGTTTATTATTAATTTGGTGCCGAGCTTTGATATAGGTATCTATATCTGCCCCCCTGAAACTATAAATAGCTTGTTTAGGATCTCCTACTACTACTACATTTCCTCGTCTCACACTATCAAGATGATAAATTGAACTAAAAATCTCCCATTGAAGCTTATCAGTATCCTGAAACTCATCAATAAAAGCTACTGGATATAAATTAAATATTTTATCACTTAATGTTTTAGAATTAGACAATCTATCGGAGATACGTTCAATTAGCTCATCAAAAGTTAATTTATTATTTTGTATGTAATTATTACTAATATACTGAATAACAGATGCAAGAAACTCAGCTTTTACTAATGGTAATAACTCACTATCAAGTAGTAGATCAGCTAGTTTTGACAAATTAGGGGTAATATCTATAGTATATTTATTTACATAAGTCGCATTTTTTATAGTTAAAATATCGCGAGGAATTTTGGAAGCAATTCGCCCAACCAAAGTTTGTGTTATATCACGGCTAGTAAAAATCTTCTCTAAATTTGCAAGGACTATGTCAATATTACTCTTAAATTTATTGATGATCTCACTACGCATGAAATTCAGTACCAAAGATTCTAGTACTTCTGTTTTATCATTTACTAGTTCAAATTCAGGATTGATCAGGCACTCAAAAGGATAGTCATTCAAAATCTTCTTACAAAAGCCATGGATAGTATAAATACTTGCCCAATCAAAATTTTGTAACGCTCTGTTTAGAATAGTTAAATCACGTTTATATAAATTTTTACGTGTATCTAAATAGGTAGAAAATATATCCAATTCCGACGCTACTTTATTATGAATACAAATAATCTGATCTATGGTTGCCTTAATTTGGGAGGAAATTCTATCTTTTAATTCATTAGTTGCATCATTTGTAAAAGTAACTACCAAAATATTTTCAATACCAATTATGGTGTTGTCAAGCCTACTAGATTCTAACAAAGCCTTGATAAAGAGTCGTTCAATAGTCCAAGTCTTCCCAGTACCTGCTGAAGCCTCAATAACATACGCATTATTATGTTGCTTAAAATCAATCTGGTTTAATGGGTGGTTTGACATATCTAAATACTCCCCATTTTGGATAACAATTCACCTATATTTACAATATCATTAATCGATCCAACATCTTTAATAACATCAAAATACTTATTAGCAATCGATCCAAAAATAATATCTTGCCGTATATTTTCAAGATCAAAGTTGTTAAAAGAACCAGAATATTTATTATAAGCCTTACCTATTGATAAGGTATTAGCATATTCTTCAATTGCTGCTCTATGGATTAAAACTGGATTATTTAAACTTCTTAAATAATATACTAAAATTTGGTTTATCATATTATCTTGATTGATATTTATTACCAAATCACTAGTTTCTAAAGAGCTATTTATTTGGCGTACAACCAATATCTTGTCCAATCGAGAAGCTATTAATGAAGCATACACCATAGCGGTTAACTTTAATTTATAAGGCAAGTCACTAAACTTATCAGCTAATGGCTTATCGTTAATATCACCAAAATCTGGAATAAGAATTAAACTATTATTTTCTATATATAGAGTTCCATTAATTAATAGATTATATTTTTCATCATTTCTAGTAATAGTATGAGTAAAATCAACTTCAACAGCTTCATTTCCCCTATGTTTTTTATAGAAATCATAAAGAGTTTTATAATATTTATATTGAGCTTCACCAAAATGTTGATAACCAATAATTCCTTTTATACTCAAATACTCATAAAGTTGATCTGAATTAGGCTTATACGTTTCAAATACTCGATAGATTTTTCCCGCAATGCTTCTATTAAATAAGACTAAGTTTTCAGTATCTTCGAGCTCTATTTCTTCATTATAGGTGCTTATCCCAAGAGTTTTATATAAATTAGAATTAGTATATAAGAATGTATTTACTATACTATCTATTTTAACTTCAATTTCCATTTGTTGAAGTTTGGTTAGATTAGTAAAATCCCAACGTCTATCTTCAAAATTATTATTTATTTGGGAACCAACCTTATGCCATAGCTGTGAATAGTTATTTTGGCTATTATTATAAAAAGGATGTAGGGAATGAATTGTGATAATCTCGTCAATATTGGTAAAGCTCTGCTCTATTGTATTGATTAATAACCCAAGCACTGGAGAAGGTTTAATCGCGCTATTATCTGTTTCAGCTCTACCAATATAGCTAAGATACAGCATCTTTCTTGCTGCTAAAATAGTATCTAAAAAGATTTGTTTATCTTCAATATTATAATTACGATCTGCTAAATGCCAAGTTTTAGCTAAAATACTTAGTTGATTAGGAGTGTTACTTGATGGAAATTCCCCAAAGTTTAGCCCCAAAATATATATGTATTTATATGGGATATTTCGTAAATATCCCAGAGATGCACAAGTAATCCTCCCATCAAGGTTTATTTTATTACTACTAGCTTTGCAATACTCGTCTATTATCTGATTAATAATTTGTAAATCAATTGGAGTTTTAAGATTAATTTCTAATAATGTGCCCAAGAAGTTTTGTGTCGTGAGATTAATTTCAAAAACCGAATTAACTATATTAGTTAATGTATCATGACTTTCTTTTATAGTTAATTTTCTTAATGTATTTTCATCACTATAAAACACTTGACGAAGTTCTGATAGGAGATTAAATAGACTAATAATTTTTTCGCATAACTCTAGTTGATTACTATCAATATTATCATAAGGAATATATTTACCATCATTAGAATTATAAATAGGTGCTTTTGATTCAAACATAGAATTATTCAAACACGCACCAAGGCTTATATTATTTATAAACTGTAAGAAACTATGAATAGGATAGTTTTGATAACCATATTTGTTATAATCATCACTACTATAACCAAAATGAGTTGCATTTTCAAGTAAGGATTTCTTTATCCAATTAATATCATCTTCTGAGACTCCAATTTGGTTTAGAATATCTATAAAGTAACTCACATTCAAAATATATGGAGTATTTATAATTAGCTTTATGGTTTCAAGTATTTTATAATCACTATGCCGGCGATTACCAGTGATATTATATGGAAGTTTTTGATTATGAGAAAGTACTTCATTATCAAAAACTGCACTAATATACGGTGCATATAAATCAATATCTGGTGCTACAACCAAAATATCATTTAATTTATTATCATTGTTTAAAATACCAACAATCTCATTAAACATCACTTGTACTTCACGCATTCTATTATGACAGCTATTTATTTTAATATTATGATTACTAACGGCTATTGGATCTTCATAATAACTTTGGTGAATTCTTTTATCTAGCGTTATTCTATATTTTAGCGATCTAATATCATTTTGGATTACATCTAACATCGTATCCATTTTTGGAATTGAAGTCGCTGGTTTAAAATCATATACTGTAATATCATTAGCCTGAAGAAGTTCAATAAATTCGCGTGACTGGGATCCTAAATTGGATAGTAATGGGTTACCTGAAGTTAAATATAAATCATCAAGATTTAGGTCTGGCTCATTAAGAAGCTTTTTCTCTAACTTATTACGTGTAGCATCACTTAATAAATCACCATAATACTCATAAGAACATGGCTGATAATACCAATATATATCAATATTTTTTGCTAAATGTTTCAGGATATTTAGTTGGGATGGATATATACTCGTTAGTCCAAAAATAAATAATCTGTTGGGTAATTGGAGTTTTGAAATATCAGTAGTAGTAAAATAGGTATAAATATCAAGAAATGTTTGTTTTGAGTCTATATGTTTAAATAAATGAGCTAAAATTTCTTTTTGCCACCCAGGGAATTTTGATTTCTCGAGGTTTAATAATTCAAATGTACGTAAATATAAGTATTCGTGGAAAATCTGCTGTAATTGACTAGCTAATTGATAAACTCTATAAATATCAAGTTTATCATTTTGATAAATATATTGATTTAATTCTATACTATCTTCACTTGATAATTTATTATTACATAAATAATCATAAATTATATATTTAGCTTCTTTAAAATCAAATAGTATTACATCTGGATTATTAGCTTTATAGATATTTTCAATGACAGGTCCAGGTAATACTACAAAATCAAGATTGGCACAAATACCAAGCTTTTTCGCAACATTATCCTTCATAAAAGCACTCATGGCATGATTTGGTACAATAACTTGTACCTTATCAAATATTGATAAACCTTCTAGGGTATTAAAATGGCTTAGAAATAACTCAAATAACCCTGCTTCATTGTCTGAGGTACCAATAGCTGTACTTTGGAAAAACATTATCTCAGTATTTGTATCATTCACTTCCGTCATTCCAGCATTTTTTCGTCATCGAAACATTAATATCCGTCATCCCAGCTAAGGCTGGGATCCATGCACTCATATACTCAATTAGGGCAAGTGCTATAATTAAGCTAAATTTGCTCTCATTGCATCAATAACCATTTTATAGTCAGACGAACCAAATATAGCACTACCGGCAACAAATGCATCAGCTCCAGCATCAGCAATTTCTCTTATATTATCAACCTTAACACCACCGTCAACTTCAAGAATAATATCACGCCCTGACGCTGTAATCAACTCACGAGTTTTACGAATTTTATCCAAAGTTGACGGAATAAATGACTGCCCACCAAATCCAGGATTAACTGACATTAATAATATTAAGTCAATATCATTAATAGTATGCTCTAGATAGCTAAGGCTAGTTGCAGGATTAAAAGCTAACCCGGCTTTTAGGCCATAGCTTTTAATTAAACTAAGACTTCGATTAAGATGTAGTGTTGCTTCAGGATGAAATACAATAATATCGGCCCCTGCTTTGGCAAACTCATGAATTAATTCATCTACAGGAGATACCATCAAATGCACATCCATCAAAGCTCCTTTGGCGTATGGCTTAATAGCCTTACATATCATTGGCCCAAATGTTAGGTTTGGTACATAATGATTATCCATAACATCAAAATGAATCCAATTAGCACCCGAGGTGACAACGTTTGCAACCTCATCACCGAGCTTAGCAAAATCGGCTGATAAAATACTTGGTGAAATAATATAACTCATAATTTTATCTTTAAAATATTATTTTTGAGACTTAGTCTGAGCGGGTAATGGCTTACCTTCCAAAATATTTAATGCCCACTGTAATTGGAAATCAGTAGCTAAATCAACAATTGCAACATCTTCTTTTACAACTTTAGGCTGTTGTAGTTTTTGCTGCTTCATTTTAGCCTTAACTTCCTCTTGGGTACTTATTTGTTTTGGAGGCGAAATAACTGGAGTATTATCCTTATCTTTAGTAACTTGTACTGTATTAGTCGGATTATCTAAATGATGGTCTAAATTTGCCTCAGATAAATCCCAGCTATCATAAATATCACTATATTCACTCTTAACAATAACATCAGGTTTAATACCTTTTGCCTGTATTGAACGACCTTTAGGAGTGTAGTATAATGCAGTTGTTAGTTTAACCGCAGTATCTTCAGATAATGGAATTACGGTTTGAACTGAGCCTTTACCAAACGAAGTTGTACCAATTATTTTAGCTCTCTTATAATCTTGTAATGCCCCAGATACGATTTCTGAAGCTGATGCTGTACCTTGATTTACCAATACAACCATAGGAATAGTTTTAAATACATGAGGAACTTCAGCTAAAACATCAGGTTTTGATTCGGAAGTAGAATAATCCTCTGGTTTTGCATAGAATTTTTGATTCGAATTTGGAGCCCTACCAGCAGTATAAACAACCATACTATTTGTCGGTAAAAAAGCTCCAGCAACACCTACAGCACCTTGTAGAAGTCCACCTGGATCATCGCGTAAATCAACTACCAAGCCTTTTAGACTCTGGTTTTGACTCGCTAGTTTTTTAAGTGCAGCAATGAGATTGTCAGTAGTATCTGCTTGGAAATTAGTAATCCTAATATAAGCATAATTAGGAGTCAAAATCGTATATTTAATACTCTTGACTGATATTGTAGCTCGAATAATACTGAAAGTCAAGGGCTTTAATTCACCTTTTCTGGATATTGTAACTACAACCTTAGATCCAACAGTTCCTCGCATTTTTTTAATTGCTTCATCAAGACTAAGACTAGATACTGGAATATTATCAATTTTAACTATCAAGTCGCCACTTTTTATCCCAGCTTTATAAGCAGGAGTACCATCAATCGGTGCTACAACCTTGATACCATCATCTTTTTCACGGCTAACTTCAATACCAAGACCTGCAAAAGATCCTGTTGTCATTTCATTTAATTGCCTAAAATCATCTTTATCAAGATAGGATGAATGAGGGTCAAGATTAGTAAGCATGCCATTAATAGCACCTTTAATCATTTTTTTATCGCTAACACTCTCAACATAATAGCTTTGAGCTATGGCATATACCTTAGCAAAATTATTAATCTCATCAACTGGTATACTAGTACTTAATGTTTCAGGAGTGCTCGTATCATCTATAGCATAAACATAGCTAACTATAGCCATACCTAAAACTGCAGCTAATATGATTTTATTAAATTGTTTAATTCGCATGAATAACCTTTTTTATAAATATTTATTTAATTAAAAGAACGATTGCTTCAGCAATTACTGCTTCACCTCGCCCAACTACTCCAATACCTTCACTCGTTTTAGCTTTAATATTAATTTGTTCAATTTCTATTTCAAGTACATTTGCTAGGTTTTGTCGCATACTATCTATATAACTTCTTAATTTGGGAGATTCAATAATAATTGTAGTATCAATATTATTGATTTTATAGTCAGTCTCAGTAGTAATTTTATTTATAACGTTTTTAAGTAGTATACAGCTATTGGCATCTTTGAATTGCTTATCGGTATCTGGAAAGAATTTGCCTATATCTCCCATTGCAACAGCGCCAATTAGGGAGTCAATAATTGCATGAGTTAACACATCAGCGTCAGAATGACCAAGTAATCCTTTATCAAATGGAATTTCTACTCCACCTAATATCAATTTACGATCTGCTACTAAGCGATGTAAGTCAAAACCTTGACCTATTTTAAGCATTAAATTTTAACCTTAAAAACCATCAAAACAATTATATACTATCTAAATATATTTCAGCATCAAGTGCTGCCATACACCCACTTGCTGATGAGGTAACTGCTTGTTTATAAATCATATCTTGAACATCACCTGCTGCAAAAACACCTTTTATTGATGTTTGTGTAGCATTACCATTACGTCCACTTTCAGTCACGATATAGCCGTGATCTAATTTTATTTGACCTTCAAAAATATCAGTATTTGGTTTATGGCCAATAGCTATAAATACACCTGAGAGTTTTATTTCCTCTAGATTTCCATTATTATGTTTAATCCTAAGCGCATTAACACCTTTAGCATCTCCAAGTATCTCATCTACTTGAGAATCAGTTTTAAGTACTATTTTACCTTCGTCAACCTTTTTCATCAAACGATCAACCAGGATTTTTTCTGATTTAAAACTATCACGGCGATGAACCAAAGTAACTTTACTACAAATATTAGATAAATACAATGCTTCTTCAACAGCAGTATTACCACCACCAACTACAGCAACATCTTGGTTTTTATAGAAAAACCCATCACAAGTAGCACAACCTGAAACTCCACGCCCTTTGTATTTTTCTTCAGACTCAAGACCTAGATATTTAGCACTAGCACCTGTTGCTATAATCAAAGCATCACAAGTGTATTGTTCACTACCACCAACAAGTCTAAAAGGTTTATTGTGTAAATCAACACTTTCTATCTGATCAAAGATAATCTCAGTACCAAATTTTGTTGCGTGATCCAGAAACCGTTGCATTAGTTCTGGACCTTGCACTTCCCCACCTAGTTCAGCTGGCCAATTTTCTACATCCGTAGTAGTCATTAACTGACCACCTTGTTCCATTCCAGTTATAATAACAGGTTTCATATTAGCTCTTGCTGCGTATATAGCCGCAGTATACCCTGCAGGTCCTGAACCTAAAATAATTAATTTATGATGCACTGACATTATATTCCCCCAATTTTTTCTGGCAAAGTTACATTTATTTCTAACAATTCCAAATTGTCGCGTTTTTCCAAATGAACCTTCAGATCTTCTGTATTAATTTTTGTATATTTAGCAATAACCGCTAATAATTCTTGTTGCAGTTCAGGTAACCAACTAGGTTGTGATTCATCACTAAAACCACATTGATCAACTGCACGTTGGTGAGCTAAAATAATTTGTAAGCGTTCTTTTGCAATACCAGCAGTTGGTTTTTTACGGGTAAAAAGTAAATCAAGTAAAGACATTATTTACGTCCTCCCTTGAATATACGTGTTAATAAACCTTTCTTCGGGGCAATGGTAAAACGTAATTCCTTATCTTCACCCAAAAACCTAGCAACAACATCATTATAACTCTCTGACACATTAGTGCCTTTTAGATTAATTGCTGGAGTACCTGTATTTGAGGCCTGTAGTACATCCTTTGATTCAGGAATAACCCCAATAACTGGAATGCGTAAAATATCTTCTATATCAGTTATAGATAGCATTTCACCACTTTCTACGCGCTCAGGGTTGTAGCGTGTAATAAGTAGATGAGTTTTGATTTTTTCTAAGCCATCCTCAGCTCTTTTTGATTTAGATGCCAAAAGACCTAATATTCTATCTGAATCACGCACTGATGACACTTCAGGGTTAGTTACAACAACAGCTTCATCAGCGTAGTATAAAGCTAAAAACGCCCCACGCTCAATTCCAGCCGGTGAATCACAAATAATATAATCAAAATCTTCAGAAAGATCTTGAATAACCTTAGCAACACCTTCTTCAGTCAACGCCTCTTTATCTTTGGTTTGGGATGCAGCCAATATAAATAGATTATCGCTGTTTTTATCTTTGATAAGCGCCTGATGAAGTGTTGCTTCCCCATTAATCACATTAACAAAGTCGTATACTACTCTTCGTTCACATCCCATTATTAGATCTAAATTTCGTAACCCGATATCAAAATCAATAACAACCGTTTTATAGCCCTTAAGTGCTAATCCTGTTGCAAAACTTGCTGATGTGGTAGTCTTTCCAACTCCCCCCTTACCTGAGGTAATAACTACTATTCTAGCCATATAAACTCCTAAATGATTAATGTGATTAATATGCCATTGGCTCAATAATTAAACGATTTTTATTATCTAATGAAATCATAACTGATTTATGAAATATATTGTCTGGCAATTTTCCATCCATAGTTCGGTATAAACCCCCAATAGAAATCAATTCAGCATTAAATTTACCAACAAACATACGTGCTGTTTTGTCACCATTAGACCCAGCAACCAAACGTCCCTTTGCTTCGCCATAGACATGAATATTGCCTGAAGCAATAACTTCTGCGTTATCTGATACAAATGAAGTTATAATTATATCGCCATCATTTTCTAATTTCATACCGCTTCTTAGTGGGTCCGAATAAAGCAATGCTTTATTAAAAATATGATCAGATGCTTTTTCTGATTCAGGCATATTTATTACCTGAATACCTGAAATACTATCTACATGAATAAAGTTACTTCTTAGCACCGCATGAAAATTCAGTTCTAATTTATTAGCTATTATAAGAATTCCTAGAACAATTTTCTCAAGTGCACTATGCTGTATTTCTCCATCAATTGATAATACAATATTGGCATTTTTCTGTTCTAATTTTTTGAAACCATTTAATTTAGACTCAATTTCAGCTAATTCAGTAGTAGGATTTATTTGTAATAAAAAATATTCAAATTTAGCATGTGTAAATTTTATTTTTTTTTGTAACACCTTTAACCTATTCATATAAAAAACAATTCGTTATTTTAACATATTCTTTGTTAATAAATTCAACAGAATTTGAGATAAAGAAGTTATAATAACTCATGATAAAAAAATATGACTGTATAATAATTGGTGCTGGTGCCGCAGGGCTAATGTGTGCTTATAACGTAGGGTTAAAAGGTAAAAAAGTTCTTTTGATCGACCACAGCCCAAAACTTGCCGAAAAAATTAGAATTAGCGGTGGCGGACGATGTAATTTCACCAATATAAATACCAAAGCTAGTTCATACCTTTCAAATAATCCGCATTTTTGTATTTCAGCACTCTCTAGATATACTCCTAATCATTTCTGTGAGTTATTAGATTTGCACAATATAGCCTATCACGAAAAGACGCTGGGGCAATTATTTTGTGATAATAGTGCTACTGATATCATAAATTTGCTGGATTATCTATGTACAAGCGTTGGTGTTATACGTAAAATGTCTGTTTCTATTAATCAAATAGATAAATCCGCAACAGGCTTTAGCGTTCATTCTACCGAAGGTATTACTGATAGTGAAGCTCTTGTTATAGCTACAGGTGGCCTTGCCATGCCCCAAGTTGGTGCTAGCGCTTTTGGATATAATATTGCCAAACAGTTTGGCATTAATGTTATTAAACCAGAACCTGCGTTAGTGCCATTAGCACTTGATCCAAATGATTTACTTAAGTTTAATGACCTATCAGGAATATCATTTGAAAGTATCGTATCAACTAATGATATTAGCTTCGCTGAATCTACATTACTAACTCATAGAGGACTTAGTGGCCCAGCAATTCTTCAAATATCATCATATTGGAACTCCGGTAATAAAATAAATATAAATATGTTACCGTCACAAAATATAGTTGAATTAATTAGACAACATAAAACCAGCACCAAATTATTAAGTACATTTTTACACCAGTTTTTGACACAGCGTTTATCAGATAGCATGTGTAAAATAATTGGTATCAATAAACAAATATGCCAACTGTCAAATAAAGAGATTGCTGCTATTGCAACCTTTATACATGAGTTAAGCCTCAAACCAACTGGTACACTTGGCTATAAAAAAGCAGAAATTACCAAAGGTGGTGTTGATACTACAATGTTATCCTCAAAGACTATGGAATCAAATTCTGTATCTGGATTATACTTTATTGGTGAAGTAGTTGATGTAACTGGATGGCTTGGTGGATATAATTTTCAGTGGGCATGGGCATCCGCCTATGCCTGTGGTGCTAGTATATGAATTTAAGAGGAATATTATGCTAAAGGTAATAAGTATTAATGTAAATGGGATCAGATCTGCTAATAATAAAGGTTTGTTTGACTGGCTTCTCAAAGAAAACGCTGATATAATTTGTATACAAGAGCTAAAAGCTAACCTTAAAGATATTCCTCCTGAACTAATTAAATTTAATGGCTATTATAGTGAATTTCACCCAGCTCAGAAAAAGGGTTATAGCGGTGTTGCTATTTATTCTAAAATAAAACCAGATAATATTGTTGTTGGTTTAAATAACACCCGTATTGATGATGAAGGGCGTTATCTACAATTTGACTTTAAAGACTTCTCAGTAATTTCACTATATTTACCGTCTGGTTCATCAGGCCCTGAAAAACAAGCTAATAAATTTCATTTTATGGATTTTTATAAACCACTACTTCAAAACAAACTAAAATCTGGACGCGAATATATAATTTGCGGAGATTGGAATATAGCACATCAGGAGATAGATCTAAAAAACTGGAAGGGAAATCTTAAAAACTCTGGATTTTTACCTGAAGAACGCCAATGGATAGGCGAACTATTCGATATAGGATTTGTTGATAGCTATAGAAGCCTATATAAAGACACCCCCGGCTATACTTGGTGGTCAAACCGTGGACAAGCTTATGCCAAAGATGTCGGCTGGAGAATAGATTATCAGATAACCACTCCAAATATTGCAAAAACACTCAAAAAAGCTACAATCTTCAAAGAAATTAAATTCTCTGATCACGCTCCACTAATAATGGAGTATGATATAATTTTCTAAGCTTCTAGGCTTTGAATTAGTTGATTACGCCTAGTTGCACTAAATTCAGTAATAGTATATTTACCAATATTATTAATATAGAACGGGTCTTGCTTTATTAATTTTTCAGCTTCAGCCCTGGTTTTAGAAAGAAGTACTACCACCCCACCAGTTCTTGGAACTTTTGGCCCAGCTAATAATATATTTCCGCGTGATACTTCAACATCAAGCCATGCTCTATGAGGTACAGTATGTTGTTCAACCACTTCAATTGGCACCAAATAATTTATTTCAACTAAAAACATACAACTTACTCCATAAATTTACATATACAAAAAAGATATTTAATTACTTACTTTATGCAGTGGTTCAGAGCAATAATTATCAATAGTTAACTCGCCCTCCACATAAACTATATTAAATTTCAATGTAGGATCAATTGCACTAAAAAGAAAATAGATACCATTTTTTTTAAAATTAAGATCTATATTTTCTAATGATTTATTATTTATCCCGCTAAATTTATCAACCATAATAGATGCTCCATTTCTCACTAACTCTAGATTACACAGATCATCATTACTGGTCCATTTACCATACAGCTCTACATTAATTTCTGGAGGCGTAGTTTTATGTTCACAACCACATAAAAGAACTGCCATTATTAAATATATTTTTGTTAATTTCATCATAATCCCACTTCACTACTAAATCTATCGGGTCGAAATTTGTATATAAACAACAAACCACCAATTATTGTGCACATACCACCAATCAATACGGGATACATTATATACCCTGAAGCAAGGTATCCAGCGATTAATGCTGGTATTGTTCCCGACAAAGCATTACTACTACTATTTATACCCATTACTTCCCCACGAATTTCTGCTTTTGTAATTCGAGTCAGTAAGGCTGTGCTAAAAGCTTTAGTTAGTGCAATAGCAAGAGCCATTAGCGGTGGAATAAAATAAATATACAGAACATTATCTAATGAAATAAAATAATAAGCTAATATACATAAGCCTGTAGCTATTATTGATATGCGAAGAACTTTATAATCAGTAATCTTACTAGAAAGTCTTCTAACAACAACCCCTTGAGCCAAAATTACCATTACCCCAAAGTATGCAAAAAAATCACCAATTTGTGATTGATTGTAGAAAAACTTACTAGCTAATATCACACCCCAAAAAGTAGTAAAAAAACTAAATCCTGCGTTAAATAAAAATATAGATGGAATAATATTTCTTAACCCATTGTCGCTAAAACCTCTAAAGATATTAATAAACGGTCTAGCTAAATCAATATTAGCCTTATTCACCACTCGAGTTTCAGGTAAAAAATATAAAATCAATAATACGTTTAAAAAACAAAGAAAGCTTGCAAAGATAAATGGCGTATAACTAGTAAACCAATCAACTATCATTGAATCTGATAGTTTGCCACCAACAAATGGTCCAAAAATAAACCCACTTCCTAATGCCATCCCTACTATCCCAAAATTCCGCGCTCTTTTTGTAGGCTCGCTAATATCACCGATTACAGAATGAGCAACAGAAATATTGCCACCAGTAGCACCATCAATACTACGAGCTAAAAACATAAGAGGGATATTTTTACAATATATAGCATAAGCAAAGAGAAGATATGAAATCGCGGTGCCAGAAATAGAAAATAATAAAATAAGTCGTCGTCCAAATTTATCAGAATATTGCCCAAGTATAGGGGCACAAATAAACTGAAATAATGGATACATTGCCATCAGCCATCCACCCATAATCAGTGCTTGTGATGTACTCCAACTATCTGGAATTATACAAAATATTGATGTTTTTAAAATAAGTAGTGGAATTACTGGTATTAAGATACCAATACCTAGCATATCAAGAAATATAGTTAAGAAAACCACCAAAAGAACTTTGGTATTAGAATTTTTCATAGTTAGAGTTGTCGTATAACATTACTCATACGACACCAAGAATACATGGATATTAATTATGTCCAGGTTTAGCAAAACGGCATAGACCACTTCCACTTTTTTCTTCATTCAAAGTTACAGTAATATTTTTATCTAGTGCAAGAATATTTGCTTTACAAGTAGCAGCACAATCAGCTTTATCAGCAGTGTAGTTTACTTGAACTGCCGTTTTATTATGGCTTTTTAGCATTCCTACAACTTTTTCTGCATTTTTTGGATCATTACAATCAGCAAAAGCAACACTACTAAGAACCATAAGTGCTAACAATAATTTTTTCATATTTTATCACCTTTATAAATTATTAAACATCTCACAAATTAGATATTTGAAAAATCACTTACCTAACAATTATACATTATACCACAGTAGTCAAAAATAAAGCACAAATTTTAAATTATATTACCTATCCCATCAAGCATTATTATGGCATGGATCCTCAACTCACATTTAAGCAGCAACTTGTTTATGTCGAGGATGACGCTGAGGGTATTATTTGCTTCTAATAATCTCACAAAGACCGGCCTTAGTGAATCCTAGTACTTTATTACGCCGCCAATCATCTTGAAATAATTTTTTTATTTTATCAGATAGTATCAAACACTCTTTATTACTCATGTTTTTAATAAAATCAATAAGAATAATCCCGCTTAAATCATGTAGTTTTATTTGTTTTACTATATCATCAATTGCTAATAAATTTACCTGATAAAAACTTAAATTAGAACTACCACTATCAATATCAATGAGATTTATCCCTGATAACTTGTGAATATTTAGTTTAATACCATTAGACGTAACAGCTACATTATTTAATTCAATATTAGGCTTATCTATATCACTATCAAGAGAGAGCTCATCAATCCCCCACAAATCAATACATGACTTCAAGCCATCAAAAATTTTGTTACTATTAGTTACAATATTTAAGCCTTCACTATATTTATAAAGTAACTCTATATAATTAGGAATACCATCTAGCACACAACCAAGAGCAGACTGTTTGGCTATTGCCACTAACTTACTAGATAACAATAAAATTTCGGCTTCTACAATTTTTAAATCAGTTAATGAATTTATGGATGATCTGAAGATTAATCCTATATCCTTATATTTCTTACTAATCTCATCTAATTTTTGATGCTCAATAAGACTATTAGCATAATGATGCGTCTTTAAAGCAGATAATAGCACAACATATTTACCTGCTAATTTTATTTCCTGACTCAATTTAGGCATTTTACCATGGATACCAATGGAAGTCATTTGACAAACAATCTTACTTCCATTTTGAAGACTATGCCCTTTTGGTAAATTGATAACTCCAACTTTGTCAAACTCATAATTAAGCCAAGCTAGATTATTTCTTGATTGAATATTAGTGATTTTTGCCAAAAACACCCCTTGAGAATTAGATTCTAGTGAGTCTACTAAATAATACTCCAATTGTGAGGATGAATTATAGGCAAAAGTATAGCTATTTTGTTTATCGGCATAAATAATTATTTTACTTAACATATTGATTTATCAACTTTGAGATACTATAACATATAAAAATTGTTTGACATCTGGGAATTATTCATTATATAATACTCTCCTTGTGCCTCAATAGCTCAGACGGTTAGAGCGACGGACTGTTAATCCGCAGGTCGTAGGTTCGATTCCTACTTGAGGCGCCACTTCTACAATTACTTACCACTCTAAAACAACTTATCAGCTAAGCCAATGTAATTATGTGGTGTTAATTGTAATAACCCATTTTTATCAGATTCTGGTAAATCAAGCCCCAAAATAAACTCACGCACACGAACTTCATCTATTTTTTTACCACGAGTTAAATCTTTAAGTTTTTCATAAGCATCTGGAATCCCACATTTACGCATCACTGTTTGGATTGGTTCAGCTAACAGTTCCCAATTTTGATTAAGATCATTAGTTATTGCTACTTGATTTAATTCTAGCTTATTAAGCCCTTTTAATAACGAGCTATACGCTAATACGCTATAGCCTATTACAACCCCAATATTTCTTTGAACTGTACTATCAGTCAAATCTCTCTGGAAACGTGAAATAGGTAGTTTTTCTGCCAAATGTAGCGCTATTGCATTAGCTAAGCCAAGATTACCTTCGCTATTTTCAAAATCAATTGGATTTACCTTATGTGGCATAGTAGAACTACCCACTTCTCCGGCAATCACTTTTTGTTTAAAGTAATTATATGCAATATAGCCCCATATGTCACGGGCTAAATCAATAAGTATGGTATTAATACGTGATAAATTTTGCATAAATTCAGCGACATAATCATGTGGCTCAATCTGAGTAGTAAATGGATTAAATGTTAGCCCTAATTTTTGTTCAACCATTATTTTAGCTAAATTTTGCCAATCAACATCTGGATAACTAACAATATGAGCATTATAATTACCAACAGCTCCATTAATTTTACCTAGTATCTCTTGATTTTTGAATTGCTTTAGTTGACGCTCTATACGATAATAAACATTATAAAACTCCTTACCAACGGTAGTTGGTGTAGCACTTTGACCGTGCGTACGACTCATTAAAGAAATAGCTTTGTACTCATTTGCAAGAGACAATAATTTACTACCTAATTTAGCTAATTCAATATCTAACACTTTATCTTTAATATCCTTTAGCATCAAAGCATAGCTTAGATTGTTAATATCTTCAGAAGTACAGGCAAAATGAATAAACTCACGATAGGAATGTAGTTTTTGATTTGCTACTATTTGCTCTTTTATATAGTACTCAACAGCCTTAACATCATGATTAGTTGTTTTCTCAATTGCTTTAATACGGTTACAAGCTGTAATATCAAAATTATTGCTAATATTATCAAGAATAGTTATTTCTTCATTTGATAATGGTGGCAAATCAAAACCTTTAGTTTCAAATAATAACTTAAGCCACTCTATCTCAACCCTAACGCGGTATTTTACTAAACCAAACTCAGAGACTATTTCATTTAAAATACTAACTTTATCGCTATAACGTCCATCAAGTGGCGAAATATTCATTACTTTATCCATGTCTATCCTTTTAAATTTATATAATTAGGTATATTGCTTAAGAACATCATTAAGTCCTGGCAAAATAAATTCCTTTAAAGTCAATATCTCATCATCCATAACAAAATTTGACTGTCTATAATAAATCACCCCTGATACATTACTTTGTACCAAATAGCTTTTTATAGTTTGATTATTTATTGTTTTTGTATCAATTTTACCAATAAATGACTCAATTCTCTTAATTCCAGAGTTTGGGGCAAATAAACGCACTCCAATAGGAGTAACACCTGCATTTTGTAATATCTCTAGAAATGTTAGATTCGATAATTTAGTCTCACTAAGTCCAAGCATAACAGGTATTTTATCAACAAAGATTACTACTAAGCGACTAAATACATCACCAACAACTCCATGCTCAATAACTTCTAAAAAATATTCATCAGACCAAGTTTTAAAATGTTTGGTTGTTGAACCATAGTCCGCCAAAAACTCCATTACATTCATCAAATTTTATTCCACTGTAACACTTTTAGCTAAATTACGCGGCTTATCTACATCAGTGCCTTTGATAACAGCAGTATGATATGCTAATAACTGTAAAGGCACAGTATATAAAATTGGTATTAAATAATGCGGCACTTCTATTGTTGGCATATGAATTACCATATGGCATCCTACACTTGCATCAGCTTTAACATCACTAAACAAATATACCTGCCCCTTACGTGCCAAAATCTCTTGTACATTTGATTTGGTCTTATCCATTAGCATTGTTGATGGCATAAGAACCACACTTGGCATAGCATCATCAATCAAAGCTAATGGGCCGTGCTTTAGCTCACCTGCAGCATAAGCTTCTGCGTGTATATAAGAAATTTCTTTTAATTTTAATGCACCCTCAACCGCTACTGGATATAAAGTATTTCGCCCTAAAAATAACGCATGCTGTTTACTTTCTAGCTCCTGCGCAATTTGCTTAATTTCACTCTCCATTTCTAATACATGGATAATATGCTGAGGGAGTTTTCGCATTTCTTCGATAATTTCATCCTCTTCATGTCCAGATAATTCGCCACGAACTTTAGCTAAAGTAAAAGCTAAATACAATAAAACCACCAACTGCGTTGTAAAAGCCTTAGTTGAAGCAACGCCAATTTCAGGCCCTGCCTGAGTTAGAATACTTAATTTAGATAATCTAACCAAGCTACTCTCAGCTACATTACATATAGACAATGTATTTGGCATACCTAATTCATGGGCATATTTGACACTCGCAATAGTGTCTGCAGTTTCACCAGATTGGGATATATTAACTATCAGCGTATTTTTTGCTACTGGAATTTTACTATAGCGGTATTCACTTGCAATATCAATTGCACATTCAATATTTGCAAACTCCTGTATCCAGTATTTGGCAACATGTCCAGCATTTAGGCTTGTTCCACAGGCAATAATTTGCACCTTATCAATTGATTTAAACACTTGTAGTGCTTCTTTACCAAACTTGTCAGCTTCAAATGTATTACCAAGACTTTGCAAAGTTTGTCCAATGGCATTAGGTTGTTCAAAAATTTCTTTTTGCATATAGTGACGAAACTGCCCTAAGTCTGTTAACCCAGCTGATAATTCACTAATATTAATATTTCTAGTAATATTAGCACCTTTACTATCCCAAATATTATATGAATAAAGTCCAATCTCAGCAACATCACCATCTTCTAAATAAACAACTTTTTGAGTTACTGGTAACAATGCTGAAATGTCGGATGCAAAAAACATTTCATCAATACCAACTCCAAGCACTAAAGGCGAACCATTTCTTGCACACACAAGCTGCTCAGGATTATCTTTAGACATAACTCCAATAGCATAAGCACCTTTTAGTTTTGCTATGGCTTCTTTAACCGCACTAAGCAAATTTTTAGTTTTTTGGTAAAATGAATGGATTAAATGAACAATAACCTCAGTATCAGTTTCTGATTCAAAAAGATATCCAGATTTAATTAGATCATCTCTAATGATTTCATAATTCTCAATAATACCATTATGGACTAAGGCAATATTATTTTTAGAGAAATGTGGGTGAGCATTATCGGTAGTTACACCACCATGTGTAGCCCAGCGAGTATGCCCTATTCCACTTTTACCTTTAAATTTATTAGCTAGACATAGCTCTTTAAGTGCAGCAACACGACTAGTAACCCTCTGCCTAGCTAATTCATTATCATCATTAATTACCGCAATACCAACAGAGTCATAGCCACGATATTCTAATCTTGATAACCCTTCCAAAATTATTGGAACCACATTTCGTTCGCTAACACCACCAACAATTCCACACATAAATAATTACCTTTCAATTTAAAGAATAACCAGCATTGTACCCCGTCATCCCAGCGCAGGCTGGGATCCATGCTCTTGCTCTAATTTTTAGGGCATGGATCCCAAACTCATAACGAAGCAGCAAAAAGTTCTTGTTTGGTATGACGAAAATAACCCTTGCACTAATCACACAAACTATTTAATACATTAATAAAATCATCGTTATCATTCAAACAAGGAATATAATTATAACTAACTCCACCTGCATTTAAAAATACTTCTTTATTAAGTATCGCTATTTCCTCTAAAGTCTCAAGACAATCACTAACAAATCCTGGACATATTATATCTACTGAAATAACTCCATCACGAGCCAAAGCCGCTAATGTAATATTTGTTGCTGGAGATAACCATTTTTGAGCACCAAATCTAGATTGAAATACCATAATATATTCATTTTCAGTTAAACCTAATTGTGTGACAACTAGTTTAGTAGTAAGCTCACAGTGCTTAAAATAAGCATCCCCACGTTTTATTATATCTAATGGCAATCCATGATAGCTAAATACAAGCTTTTGGCTCTTACCATTATTTTGCCAAGATTCACGAATAGTATTACAAAGGGCATTAATATATAGACTATTAGCAGCAAAATCACTGACAAACTTAATTTCTGGAATATAATATTTGTCTTTATAAAACTCAGAAATACTATCAAATACAGGTAGAGTAGTAGTTGATGAAAACTGTGGGTACATTGGTACTATAGTTAACTTGTCAGGTACAAGGGTATTATGTATCTCAGATAATACATCATTGATAGAAGGATTTGCATAAGAAAATGCATACTTCACAATATGCCCCGTCTTTGCTAGTTTGGTTGCTTGCATATCTGTATAATGAATAAGTGGTGAATTATTAAATAGCCAAATTTTAGTGTATTGTTTAAGTAATCGTTTAGCCCTAAAGGTTAATATTATGCCGTATAAAATCGGATACCAAAGTATTTTAGGTAAATTCACCACTCTTTTATCAGACAAAAAAGCACTTAGAAACTTACGAATCGAACTTGTTGACAATGAATTAGGCGAACCTAAATTAACCAATAAAATCACATGTTTAGTTAAAGTTTTATTATCCATCTATTATTACTCTTCCGATTTTTTAAACTTATGTTCTTGACCACTAAATAAACGAAAAACATTCTCTTTATGCTTATATAATACAAAAAATGCTATTACTAAAGTAGCTCCAAAATATGTATTATTACCCATTAGTAAAAAAGCATATACAGGTGATAAAACAGTTGCAGTTAATGCCGATAGCGATGATATCTTGGATATTTTAAACACTACGCCCCAAGTAACTACAAGTAATAACGCCAATATGGGATTAAATCCAAGCATCACACCAAATGCAGTTGCAACACCCTTCCCACCCTTAAATTTAAAAAATAGTGGATAGATATGTCCTATAACTACAAGAACCCCAGCTAAAGCAGTAATAGTTTGCACATCAATATTATGATTAAATAAATGCTTAAACACTAATACTACAATAGTACCTTTAAGTAAATCACCAATTAAGGTTAATAGAGCAGCTTTTTTATTACCACTACGCATAACGTTAGTTGCACCAGCATTATTTGAACCATAACTTCTTGGATCATTAAGTTTCATAAATTTACTAACAATAATTGCAAAAGACAAAGAACCCGCACAATATGCGATAAACAAAGCCATATATGAATGATTCATAAAAATCCTCTCTATTAATATTTAATGTTAAATTGAAGTTGCCGTTGGTTTATATTCATCTTCACATTATCAGATGGCGCCAGTGGTAAACTCATACCTCCTTGATACTTTCCCATGGCATTTTTGAAATTCTGATCTTGCATCGTATTTTGGTTAGAATTTGTTCCAGCTGTAGCTACACTGACTGTTTGTTCATGATTTGAAATATCATATCCATTAATTTTGGTGCTACTTTCATATTTAGTTTGATATGCTGATGGATTTTTATTACAAATAACATCAGCCACATTTCCAGTATAACATTCTTTGGTACTATTGTTAGTTATACCACCTACAGTTTTAGTGTTTAGAGATTCTGTTGGCATCAAAAATGATAGTACACCGCTTTTTATACCTTCAGCTTCTACATGAAAGATATAAAACACTAAAAATATAGTCAATAGTTTCATTTTATACTGAAAAAGATGACCCACAACCACACGTTGTTGTAGCTTGAGGGTTTTTTATAGTAAACTGAGAACCTTCAAATGAGTCAACATAATCAATCTCAGCACCAACAAGATATTGATAAGACATACTATCTACCAAAAACTTAACTCCATCCTTATCAACGACCAAATCATCTTCATTACTAATTTCATCAAAAGTAAAACCATATTGAAATCCAGAGCATCCACCACCTGTGATAAAGACTCTTAATTTAAGATCGTTATTACCTTCTTCTTCAATTAATTCTTTTACTTTATTTACAGCATTATCTGTAAATACAATTGTAGTTTCCATTATTATTTTCCTATTAATTTTTAATGAATAAAGCACCTATAATGCTACTCACTATGTATTTTATCACAAATACTGTATATTTCAATAATAAAAAGCCCTCACATAAATGTAAGGGCTTCTAAATACTTAGATTGAAAGAGTAATTATTTAACTATTGCAGCAGCAGCCACTTCAGCAGCAAAATCTACTTCTTTCTTTTCAATTCCTTCACCAACTACAAACATTGCAAAAGATTTAACAGTTGCTTTTTTATCAGCAAGTAGTTTATCTACACTAACATCAGGATTTTTAACAAATTGTTGCCCAAGAAGTGTTACTTCCGCCAAAAATTTATTTAATCTACCTTCAACCATCTTAGCTACTATCTCAGGGCTTTTCCCTGAAGCTGAGGCTTGTTGGGTATAAATATTACGTTCAGTTTCTATTTGTTCGCTAGGAACATTATCTTTTGACACACAAATTGGTTTACTAGCAGCAATATGCATTGCAATATCACGACCAAGCTCAGAATCACCACCTACTATATCAAGGGCGACACCGATTTTTTTACCATGTAAGTATGTAGCAACTAGACCTTCAGTTGCAAAAGGCTTAAATCTACGAACAGAAATATTTTCACCAAGTTTAGCAATAAGTTCTTTTCTAGATTCTTCAACAGTTTTACCACTATCAGTTTTAGCATTAGCTACATCTTCTAATGTAGTTACATTAGCATCAACGATTGCCTTAGCAACACTATCCGCAAAAGCCAAAAAACTAGCATCTTTAGCAACGAAATCAGTCTCACTGTTTACTTCAACTAAAGCACCTTTTTTACCATCAGCGGTAATAAAAGTAGCAACAACACCCTCAGCTGCAGTTCTTCCTGCAACTTTACCAGCTTTAGCTCCACTTTTAATACGTAGTAACTCTTCAGCTTTTTTAATATCGCCTAGAGTTTCAACCAGCGCTTTTTTACATTCCATCATACCTAAGCTAGTGATTTCTCTAAGTTCACCAACCATTTTAGCTGTAATATTTGACATAGTATTATACTCCTGCCGATTCTACAGTAAAAGCTACTTCAGCTTCTTCAGATTTAGCACTTTTCACTCTACGAACTGTTTTTGCTTTAGCTTCTGGAGCATCTTCAACCATTTCAAGCTTAACTTCATTAGCTAAATCTTGAACTGCGCTATCTTTAGCTTTAATAATTGTATCTGCTATTACTGAAGCATACAAGCGAATAGCTTTAGCTGAATCATCATTACCAGGGATAACATAATCCACTTCTGATGGATCGTTATTTGTATCAACGATACCAATAACAGGGATACCAAGTTTTTTAGCTTCTTTAATAGCGATATCATGACAACCAGTGTCAATAATAAATATAGCTGAAGGTAAACCCTTCATTTCAGAAATACCACCAATACTTAATTGTAGCTTTTCTACATCACGTGATAAATCTAATAATTCTTTTTTAGATAAGCCGCTATCATCAGTTTTTTCTAATAATGCACCCTTAACTTCAAGTTTTTTAATTGATTTTTTTACTGTTTCAAAATTTGTTAACATACCACCCAACCAACGGTGATCAACAAATGGCATACCTGCTCTTTTTGCTTCTTCAGAAATAATTTCACTAGCTTGGCTACGAGTACCCACAAAAAGCACTTCGCCTTTATTTCTAGCAACTTGGTTAATAAATTTTAATGCATCTTTGAATAAAACAAGTGTTTTATCTAAGTTGATAATATGAATTTTACTTCTAGCGCCAAAAATATAAGGTTTCATTTTTGGGTTCCAGAATTTGGTTTGATGTCCGAAGTGAACACCGGCTTCCATCATTGTTTGAATAGAAATAGACATAAATTTTCCATAAAAAAGGGTTAAACCTCCACCCGTGGATTTCGATAAGCTACTATCACTAGTAAGCCTACACCCCTTAACCACAGATGTGCGAGATATATAATAACTTTCGGCACAATACCAAAAGAGTGACATATTTTAACATAAAAAACCCCATGTATGGGTTAATTATTTTAGAATTTTTGTGGGCTTACCATTAGCATCTATTGACACATAGGTAAATACCCCTTGAGTGACAATCTTCGATATATTAGTAAGGTAATCATATACCCATGTTTCTACCGATATTTTTATCGAGGTATTACCAAGGCTAATAATTGCTGCATAAGTAGATACTACCGACCCAACTTTTACTGGATTTATAAAAGCCATACTTTCAATCGCAACTGTTGCAGCACGTCCTTCTGGTGAATAAGCTTTTGCAAGTATTGCACCACCCAAATCCATCTGAGATAATACCCAGCCCCCAAATATATCGCCATTAGCATTAGTATCTCCTGGCATAGCCAGAGTTTTCATAACCAATTCACCTTTAGGAGCACTTGGAACAACCTTAGTCATTATTAAGCCTTTAAATAATATTACAACAGCACAAATCTTAACATATATACTAAACGCTTAATATGATAAAATAATGTAAGATTATTTTTAGAGATGATATATGTCAAACAAGCGTCCCATAGGTGTTTTTGATTCTGGTATTGGTGGATTAACTGTAGTTAAAAGCATTATGCAAAAACTCCCTCATGAAAATATAGTTTATTTTGGAGATATTGCACGACTGCCATATGGTACCAAATCAGTTGCAACCATAAGGAAATTTGCTGAGCAAACAGTACGGTTTTTGGTACAGCATAATGTAAAAGCTATTGTTATCGCTTGTAATACTATATCAGCAGTTGCTAAAGATGAAGTAATAAAACTAGCTGGAAACATACCGGTTCTTGATGTTATTTCATCTGGTAGTGTAGCTAGTAGCAACGGAAACAATATCGGAATTATAGCAACACCTGCAACCGTGAATAGTAACGCCTATCCAAATTCAATACTAAGATTGAATAATACAGTTAAGATTTCACAAGCTGCGTGCACCCTCTTTGTTCCATTAATAGAAGAAGGCTATATTAATCACCCGGCACTAGATTTAATTGCCAAAGAATATTTATCTCCAATGAATGAAATAGATACACTGGTACTGGGCTGTACTCATTATCCGATAATAAAAAACACTATAAGAAAAATTGTTGGTGAAAATGTAAACATAATAGATCCAGCTGACAAAACAAGTGATGATTTGGTTACGAACCTAACCAAGCTTGATTTAATTAATACAAGTCTTGATAAACCTGTCTATGAGTTTTATGTTACCGAAATTTCTCCCAAATTTAATTCTATTGGGGAAATGTTTCTAAATACCAAACTTAGCACACCGCAGTTAGTAAGTTTAGATTAAAAAAGCACAAGAACATGGATCACAACCTCCGCTTCGATGACGAAATTTACTTCGACGACGGACATAAACCGTCATTCCAAACAAGAACTTTTTGCTGTCTCACAGAGAGTTTGGAATCCATGCTTTAGAAAAGCAAATTAGAGCAATGGCATGGATCCCATCCTTCGATGGGATGACGTAAGAAGCAATGGGATGAAGTACTTATTTAATTAAATTAAATTTCTTTTTACTATAAAATACACTATAACCTAATATATAAACATACCCCACCACAGGAACTAAGAAAGAAATTTCTATATTAAATATATCTGCAATACGACCTTGAATAACTGGCAATATCGCCCCACCCAAAATCATCATTACTAAGAACGATGATGCTTGCTCTTTTAGTTTACCCAAGCCATCAATTGCTAAATCAAAAATATTTGGCCACATTACCGAATTAAAGATTCCAACAGATAAAATAGCCCAAGCTGCAAACCACCCATTATGTAATGTAGCACCAAGAACTAAACTCACTATATTTACAATACTAAACAATAGTAAATTAATACGTGAATTTTTACTAAATAAGAATAACACAAGCGCTAATACTTGGAAGCCAACATAATATACAATATTGATACCTTCAATATTAGTCAAAAACACAATTAGACAAGTAAGTAGGCAAGCAACTATTGGCATAAAAATTATTTTTTTGCTAAACCTAGTACTACTTAAAGAAATCCCACCAAGAAATCTTCCTATCATTGCCCCACCCCAGTAGAATGCTAACAATTTCCCAGCAATATTATCAGTAAGCCCAACAGTTGAACTAGATTTAAGATAAGCTACTAAATTTGTTCCAACTGATACTTCAGAACCAACATAGAAGAAAATCGCAAATGCACCAAACAATAAATTAGCATGATTAAGCGCAAAAGGTTTACCACTTTCTTGACTAAATGTATGTTGTTCACTAGTATGTAAAAACTTATACATTAAAACTAGTAAACCCAAGAAAAACAAAGCTAATAAAATATAAGGGTATTTTAAATTTGCATGATTATTATTTACATCAAGAAAGTTATAAAATACTACCACTCCAATTATTGGAGCTAGTGTTGTAGCGAGTGAATTGAAACCTCCCGCCAAATTTAGTCGACTAGCACCAGTAGCATGATTACCAGAAATTAACACTAATGGATTAGCTGATATTTGTAAAAAAGTAAACCCAAAACCAATAGAAAATAATCCAACTAGAAAGATAGGGTAGCTTTTAAGCATTGCTGCAGGAATAAAAATCAAACAGCCAATACCAGATAATACCAGCCCCAATAAAACCAAGCCTTTATAACCTAAGCGTACAAAAAAAGTTATTCCTACCATTGATGATAATACATAAAACAAGGAACCAATAAAATAAGCGGTAAAAAATGCAAAAGATACAAAATTTGCCTGAAATTGACTTAGGGCAAATAATTGTTTTAAAATTGGAGTTAGTAAGTCATTTAGACAAGTAACAAAACCCCAGCCAAAAAACAATCCCAATAGAACCAAAAAGTTCAGATTATTACGATTCAACATCCATATACCCTTTCAATAAGTTAATTTACTTGTTTTAATTGTTACAAAACTGCTGGATTTTCTAATGTAGATACATCCTGAGTAATCTCATCTCCTTTAGCAAGGCTTCTTAATAATCGACGCATAATCTTACCTGAACGAGTCTTAGGTAGATTATCTCCAAAACGTATTTCATCAGGCTTAGCAATTGCACCAATTTGATTACCAATCCACTCCCTGAGTGCTGATTCTATCTCTTTAGCTTTTGCACCAATTGGCCGCTCTCCCCTACACACCACAAAAGCACAGATAGCTTCACCTTTGATATCATGAGGACGACCTACTACCGCAGCTTCTGCAACTATTGGATTCAATGCTAGAGCTGACTCAATTTCCATAGTACCTAAACGATGTCCTGATACATTCAGTACATCATCAATCCGACCTAAGATCCAAAAATATCCATCTTTATCCTTATGTGCCAAATCACCAGCAATATAATATTTACCATCACCAATATCTTTAGGGTAATAAGCCTCTTCATATCGCTTCGGATTATTCCAAATAGTTCTTATTTGAGATGGGAATGGCTTAGTGATTACAAGATAGCCATTATCATTATTGCATAATATTTTACCTGATTCATCAATTATATCAATCATAACGCCAGGTATTGGGTTGGTACAAGATCCTGCTTTTAAATTTGTAACTCCAGGAATTGGGGATAACATATGACAACCAGTTTCAGTTTGCCACCAGGTATCAACTATAGGACAATTCTTATTGCCTATCATCTCATAATACCACAACCATGCCTCAGGATTTATAGGCTCACCTACACTACCTAAAAGCCTAAGCGTTGATAAATCATACTTTTGTGGTAAATCGTGACCAAGCTTAATCAAAGTGCGAATAGCTGTTGGTGCGGTATAAAAAACTGATACTTTATGGTTTTGTATAATCTGCCAAAATCTATCTGGAGCTGGATAAGTAGGCACACCTTCAAAAATAACTTGGGTTGCACCAACAGCAAGTGGACCATAACATACATAAGTATGCCCCGTAATCCAACCAACATCAGCAGTACACCAAAACACATCATTCGGTTTATTATCAAAAACCCATTGCATAGTCATTATAGCGCCTAATAAATAACCCCCACTTGAATGCTGCACTCCTTTAGGAGACCCAGTACTACCTGAGGTATATAGTATAAATAACGGATGCTCACTCTCAACTGCAGTAACGGGACAAATATCAGACTTATCTTTAATTAATTCATGCCACCAAATGTCTCGTTGGTTATCCCATTTAATTTCTTCATAACTAATTTTGTTATAAATAATTACATGTTGTATATAATTATCATGCGGTAGCATATTAATAGCTATATCGACTTCATTCTTTAGTGGTATTACTTTACCACCACGCTTTTGACCATCAGTAGTAATAACAATTTTGGCGCTGGCATCTGTTATTCGCTCAGCCAGTGCTTTGGATGAAAAACCACCAAAAACAACAGAATGTATTGCACCTATCCTAGCACAAGCTTGCATTGCAACTATAGCCTCAATACTATGTGGCATATAAATAATAACCGTATCACCCTTTGTTATGCCAATTGATTTTAGTCCATTGGCAAAAGTAGATACCTTAGAATGTAATTCTTTATAACTAACTTTTTCGGTAATACCGCTATCTGATTCAGAAATAATAGCTGTTTTATTAGCGTTATTCGCTAAATGTCTATCAAGGCAGTTGTAAGAAACATTTAGCACCCCGTCTTCGAACCATTTAAAAAAAGGAGGATTATCTTCATTAAGGGTTTTTGTAAATGGTTGATGCCAATGGATGTGTTTTTTAGCAAGATTTGCCCAAAATAGTGGATAGTCTCTCATAGCTTGATTATTCAGTGAATCTAGAATTGAAGAATTGATATTAGCAGTATCGGAAAAATTCTTACTTGGCTTGAATAAACGAATATCACTAGTAACTGATTTTAGATCAGACATATTGTATATCACTTATAAAACTTTAAAGCGTAGATCCCATTTTAGCTAATTGATTTTCTAATGCATCGTAGTCATCTTTTAGATTTTCAAAATAGCGTATTGTTTTTAGCTTTAATTCATATGCTGCATATTCATCACATATGATAGCAGAATTTCTATGTAATTGCAATGCGGTTATTGGGCACATACTAGACACAGAACCCTCAATCGCATTTGACAATGCTATTGATTTATTTATACCTTTTGCTAAAATCAATACTTCATCAGAATCTAAAATAGTTTTAATACCCATGGTAAGGGCAATATTTGGGGTTTTATCTGGATTATTATCAAAAAATCGAGAATTTGCAAGAACTGTACTATAATTAAGTGTTTTTACTCGAGTAATAGAATTAAGTGATGAGCTTGGTTCATTAAACGCTATATGACCATCATCGCCTACACCACCAACAATTAGGTTTATCCCGCCATAAAAAGCTATTTTTTCTTCAAAGACTTTACATTCGTATTCAAGATAAGTAGAATTACCATTTAGAATATTAATATTTTTGGGGTTAATATCAATATGTTTAAAAAAATTATTTTGCATATAATAATGATAGGACATTGGATGATCTTCAGCTAAACCTACATACTCATCCATATTGAATGTTACGACATTTTTAAAGCTGAGAATCTTTTGTTGGTTTAATTTTATTAACTGTTTATACATATCAAGAGGCGTATCGCCGGTAGGTAAACCTAAGACGAAAGGTTTAGACTCTGTAGGTTTAAATTTATTAATTTTATCACAGATATAGCGGGCTGCCCAATCCCCAAGATTAAACTTCGAAACTAACAATCTCATCAAATACCCCCTAAAGATAAAAATTTTAATATTATAACATAAATTTTCACACTTGAATAGTGCGCCGCAACAAAGCTGATTATCAGGCTCTAGGGGTAAATAAAAAATATCGCCTCTTTATAAAACTATTCAGCAATAAAGATATCTTTTAGTTTATCCATAAATGATTTTGATTTTGGGTTATGTTTGCCCAAATTATCGCCACCACTTTCAATTTCAAACTGTCTTAACAAATCTTTTTGTTTATCAGTTAGCTTGACTGGAGTTTCTAGTAAAATATGACAATATAAATCACCATAACCAAGTCCACGTAAGGCTTTAATACCTTTCTCCCTAACACGAAGGACGCTATTAGTTTGAGTTCCTTCTGGAACTTTAAGATGAACTTTTTTACCATCAAGTGTTGGTACATCTACACTTCCACCCAAAGTTGCAGTTATCATACTAACGGTTATTTCACAGTGTAAATCCTTACCTTGACGCGTAAAGAATTTATGCGGTTTTATCCTAACATGAACATATAAATCACCGTTAGGACCACCATTAAATCCAGCCTCACCCTCACCTGTCAGGCGTAGAGTCGAGCCATCATCAATACCGGCTGGGATATTTACATTAATACTCTTACGATTTTTAATTAATCCTGAACCACGACAATCAGAACATGGGTCTTTAATTCTTTTTCCAACGCCATGACAATCAGGGCAAGTTTGTTGTACTGCGAAGAATCCTTGTGAAAATCTAACCTGACCCTTACCACCACAGGTATTACATGTTTCAGGATGGCTACCTTTTTTGGCCCCACTACCACTACAGGTGTCGCATCGCTCAGTCCTTGGGAATGTTATTGGCTTTTCTAGTCCATGAGCTGACTCATTTAGAGATACCTCAACTTGAATCTCAAGGTCACTTCCTCGCATCTGAGAGCTCCCACCGCGTGAGCGACCACCACGGCCACCACCAAAAATATCTCCAAATGCTTCATAAACATCTTCAAATGAGCCGCCGCCAAAACCACCACCATCAAATCCATGCCCACCACTAGCAGAATTACCACCAACTCCAGCATGACCAAATTGCTCATACATTTGTTTCTTTTGCGGATCAGATAGTACAGCATAAGCTTCTTGTATTTCTTTGAATTTTTCTTCAGATTGTTTTTTTTCATTATCTGGTAGGCTTGATGCTCTATCCGGATGAAATTTCATCGCTAGTTTACGATACGCTTTTTTGATCTCATCATCACTAGCGCCACGGCTAACACCTAAAACTTCATAAAAATCTCGTTTACTCATATTTACTTCTCTAATATTATTATTTTCAAAAATTATACAACTTAATACAGCTTATATAGTGTCAATTTGAATAAATTCAACTACATTTATATCTTTATTAAAAAAAAGCTGGTTAATTAGTTAACCAGCATCAAAATCTTAAACTTTAAGATTATAGACTATAATACATTTCAAACTCAACTGGATGTGGAGTCATCCCAGTTCTGTGCACATCATGCATTTTTAATTCTATATATGAATCAATAATTTCATCAGTAAATACACCACCACGTTTTAGAAATTCTCTATCTATATCTAGATTGTGTAACGCTTCATCAAGGCTGCCACAAACCTGAGGTATTTGCTTTAATTCATCTCTAGATAATTCGTATAAATTTCTATCCATAGCTTCGCCTGGGTGAATCTTATTAACTATCCCATCAATACCCGCCATTAATAAAGCACTATAAGCTAAGTATGGATTTGATAACGCATCTGGAAAACGCACCTCAATACGACGCCCTTTGTCAGTTGCAGAATAAGGAATGCGAATCGAAGCAGAACGATTGCACGCAGAATAAGCCAAAATAACTGGAGCTTCAAACCCTGGTACTAAACGTTTGTATGAGTTAGTTCCTGGATTGGTTATTGCATTAAGTGCTTTAGCATGTTTGATTATTCCACCAATGTAAAATAGTGCTGTTTCAGATAGTTTGGCGTAGCCATCACCAGAAAACAGGTTTTTACCATCTTTCCAAATAGATTGATGCACATGCATACCAGAGCCATTATCACCAACAATTGGTTTTGGCATAAATGTAGCCGTTTTTCCAAAGTTATGCGCAACATTTTGTACTACATAACGGAACGTTTGTGACCAATCACCACGTTGTGTAAGGGTACTAAATTTTGTACCAATTTCACATTGCCCTGCTGTAGCTACTTCATGATGATGGATTTCTGTTGGTATACCAAGCTCTTCAAGAGTTAGACATACTTCAGAACGGAAGTCTTGTAATGAATCAACTGGAGCTAGTGGGAAATATCCACCTTTAATTACAGGACGATGTCCAGTATTACCGCCTTCAATTTTTTTATCTGAAGACCATGCAGCTTCTTCTGATTCAATACTTACATGAGAACCACCATGGTTAATTCCCCAAGTAATAGAATCAAAAACAAAAAATTCCGGTTCAGGGCCGAAATATGCAGCAGAACCAATACCAGAATTAATTAAGAACTCCTCAGCACGTTTTGCTATTCCACGTGGACATTTGATATATGTTTGACCAGTAAGAGTATCTATTACATCACAAGTAACAAATAATGTTGGAGTTTCATAAAAAGGGTCGATTTTAGCAGTAGATAAATCAGGCTTTAATAGCATATCAGAATTCTCGATTCCGCGCCATCCATGAATTGACGAACCATCAAAAGGTTGTCCATTTTTAATTAAATCTTCATTAAGAGATTTTACGGGTATTGTCACGTGATGTTCTTTGCCTAAAGTATCACTGAAACGTAGATCTACAAACTTAATAGCTTGATCGCTAATAAGTTTTTGAACAGCTTTGATTTCCATTGAATAATCTCCAAAAATACGCTATAGTTTAATATAAAATTTGAAGACGTAATTATAGCACGAAAACGGCACCAAAATCATTTTTTTGCACAGCTGTAAGAGCCAAGTACATACTGGAAAATCATTTTATATTTATTAAGCTACTATTTTAACATTTTTGGTAAGCTCCAAGTGATATTCAAATGGCGTAAGTTTATTGTTAAATCGTTGATGTACTCGCTTCATGTTATACCAATGTAGAT
>CANFGS010000019.1 GCA_947446595.1 Neisseriaceae bacterium
TCTACATTGGTATAATATGAAGCGAGTACATCAACGATTTAACAATAAACTTACGCCATTTGAATATCACTTGGAGCTTACCAAAAATGTTAAAATAGTAGCTTAATAAATATAAAATGATTTTCCAGTATGTACTTGGCTCTTACAATAAATAAGTAAATCTGATATCACGGTAAAATATATGATATACTTTACATCTAAGAACTAATGGGGTTATAAATGATTAAAATCTTTCTAGCGATGATGATGATACAGTTTGGAGCACTTATTCTACCTGGTCCTGATTTTGCCGTTGTATTTAGAACTAGTGTGATTAAAGGCAAACGTGCCGGATTCTTCTGTGCATGTGGTATTACAGTTGCTGTTATGATAAATACTTTAATAACCTATTTTATTGGTAGTACTTTATATTTTGAACATCATATACTCTATTTATGTTTTATTGGCTGCGGTTTACTCTACTTATTTTATATTAGCTTTTCTTTAATTCACAATTTTTGGTTACTACATAAACAAGAAGTCCAAGATATATCTACGATTTCATCTAATATAAACAATAACTCATTTATGAGCGGATTACTAACCAATCTATCTAACATGAAAGCCATTGTTTTCTTTAGTGCTTTATTACCTTTTGCTAACGTCCTTAATACACCTTTCAAAATTTTAGCTTGGCTTGGAATGGCTTTTTCAGCTTTAGTGTGGTTCTCATTTGTAACAATAATGTTTGGCAACAAAAAAGTACGTTTGGCATTTATGGCTAAAATTCATATTTTTGAACTCATAATTGGTATTGTAATATTCTTTTTTGCAAGTGCAATTTTTTATCAAGCGATCTATAAATACTTCATACATTAAACTAATTTGAAAAGGTATATAAATGCATAAAAATTTATTTTGTTTATTAATAGTAGGACTTATTAGTATTACTAGCTGCAGTCAAAATAAGAAAGATATAGCAAATACCCTCCTAGTTGATGTTAATGCAGAACCTGCATCATTAGACCCTCAAAAAGCTGAGGATGCACAAGAGTTTCGAGTTACCAATGACTTGTTTGCTGGACTTGTTGATTATGACCAAACTAACAAACCAACTCCTGGTATGGCATCGTCTTGGGATATTAGTGATGATGGTAAAACCTATACTTTTCATTTAAGACCTAACCTAAAATTCTCTGATGGTACGCCCATTACTGCAAATGACTTTGTATATACATATGAACGTTTAGTTGACCCAAAAACTGCATCTGCATATAATTTCTTATTAGCTGGAGTTGTTAATGCTAATGCCATTATGAAAAGCACCAAACCAGCTGATAGTCTTGGTGTTTCAGCTCCAGACCCACAAACTTTTATAGTAAATCTTGAGCACCCAATGAGTGAGTTTTTAACTTACATAACTGCTAATGGTGTGTCGGTAGTACCTCAAAAAGCCATTGAACAATTTGGCCCTGCTTGGACAGATCCTAAAAACATTGTGACTTCTGGAGCATATACGCTAAAAGAGCATGTAGTAAACGGCTATATTGAAGCTGAAAAAAACATCAACTACTATGATGCAGATAATGTACATATTAATAGAGTAAAATATTTCCCATACACTGATACCAACGTAAGCTTATCAAATTATGAAACTGATAGTTTGGACACTACTTGGAAAAATATTCCAATAGATAGATTTGCTTCAATTAAAGATAAATACAAAAATGAACTTCATGTAACTCCATCTGAAAGAAGTATTCATTTAAGTTTTAATCTCAAATTGCCTAAATACGCCGATAATCTAAAACTTCGTAAAGCTTTATCTATGGCTGTTGATAGAAACGTTCTTACCAAAGAAGTATTAAAATCAGGCCAAAAACCTTTGTATTCTATAGTAACTCCAACTATTGAAAACGGGAAATATGCTGATACCAAATATGAATGGTCAACTTGGCAACGTGATAAACAAATCAAGGAAGCTAAAAAACTATTTGCAGAAGCTGGATATGGACCAAACCATCCACTCAATGTTTCAATTTCAACTTATACTAATGATCAAAACAAGAAAATCTGTCTAGCTATTGCAGCTATGTGGAAATCAGTACTTGGTATTGATACTAAACTTGATATTAAAGAGGTTAAATCATGGATTTCTAGTGGGCGTAAGGGGGGGTTTGATATTCGCTTAAGTACTTGGGGTGCTGATTATAATTCGGTAACTACCTATACTCCACTTTATCAATGTGGCAACGGTAATAATTTCTCTAATTATTGTAGTACGGAATATGAGGCTAAAATTAGTAATGCCCAAAATACCATTGATACTAACGCTCAAACAAATGCTTATAAATCAGCTATCAATACTGTACTTAATGATTATCCAGTAGTACCATTAATAGAACCAACACAGCAGCGTTTAGTAAAACCTCGCGTACATGGTTATCAAATTGAGGATAATTATCTAGATAATGTGCAAACCAAGTGGATGACTCTAAGCAATTGATTTTGTTGTATATTAAATAAACTATTTTTTACCATTAGGAATTGTAGTTTCAAGCAACACACTAAAACCAAATATGTTTTGATAAAATTGGCTCACTTTATCAATTTCAATTCTGGTAAACATTTATTTTTCATTTGTTTTTAAAAATTTACTTACAACGATCACTCCACACATATTTCCAAAAATATTAACCATAGTTCTAAATCTATCAATTATTCTATCTAATGGTAATAAAATTGAAATTGCTGATAATGGTATATTTACAATTCTAAAGATCACAACTAAACTAACTAAACTAGTTTCTGGAATTCCACCTTCAGCCATACCGCCTAAAATACATGCCAAAGCAATTAACACTTGATAACCAATTGATAAATGTATTCCTAATATCTGTGAGAAAAATAATGCTGCAGCAACTTCATACATCATCATACCACCAATATTAATTGACGCACAAAGTGGTAACATAAACCTAACAACATTTGATTTTGCCTCTAGTTTATCCGCAACATCCATAGTAACTGGTAATGTCGCGATTGAACTTGAAGTAGCAAATGCTGTGGTAAACACTGGAATACTCGATTTAAAAATTTTGATTGGACTTTGTTTTGTAAGCACAACAACTAATAACAACTGCCATAGCGCATGTAATATCAACCCTAACACCAAAACCAAAACAAAACCTAATAACGCTGCAAAGGTATTACTAAGATTTCCAGCTTGTTCTGACTGAGCTATACCATTACCCACCAAAACAAAAATACCGATTGGGGCAACATTCATTACACCGTGTAAACAAGTAGTTGTTATATCACGAACTGATGTAAAGAATTTTATAACTGGACTTGCTTTATCTCCATTAACAGCACAACCAATACCAAACATAATAGAAAAAATCACAACTGGAAGCAAATCAAATTTTGCTAAGGAGCTAAAAATATTATGTGGAATAATTGAAAGTAAGAAATTTGATAAATTTAAGCTATCTTGATTAAGTGCTTCATATTTTGCACCCTGTAAAATCAAATTAGGATCAACATTAGTGCCTGGTTTGAAGATATTAAATAAAACTAGTGCAATAGTAACAGCAATAACTTCACTAATTAACATATATGAAACTGCATTTCTAACCACTGACTTTAATTGCCCTAAATTTTCACCCATACCACCAATTGCCACAATCAAGGCAGAACAAATTAGTGGTAGTGCAAATAATTTTAGTAAATTAATAAATATATCACCCAAAACGCTAATTTTAGCAAACAAGCTTGGGGTATAAATACCAAATACAACCGCCAAAATAACACTTAATATAATTAAATGGGTTGTATATTTTTTAAACATGATTGGTTAACTCCTACAATTTATTAAGTACATTTATCCACAAACAGCTCATCGTAAAATCAAACCAGATTTTATCACACCCAAATCAAAATAAAGTGTATTGCGAGAAGAATTACTTATTTCTTGAAAGAGTAATAATGTTATAAGCCACAATTACTAATAAAACCCATTTCAATGTATAAGAATCAATAACACTAATTAAAGGAGCCGCGATAAATACACCTAAAACGCCAAATACCGCCATTAATATGGCACTTTTCGAATAAAACATTCCTTTTTTAATAAATGTTATTGCAGTTAATGGCATTTGGTACGAGCTTGCGGCAGCCATAATTGGAAAAGCTACTATAGGACTTACACCAAAAAGAAAGATACTAGTTTTAACTAAAGAATAGTATCCAACACCAAATGCTGGCAATGTCCCAGCAATTAGCATAAAAAGAGCAAAAAGATATAATCTAATTCCAAATATCTCATTACCATTACTTGTAAATTTCAAGATATTTATCTGCATCAAAAATAATAATATACCAGTTACAATAAAAGCCCAAAGCATAACTTTATGTACAATACGCTTTTCAACCCTTGTTGCAACTAGACTTGATAAGAACCCACCTAAAGTTATCATAGCAATTGCAACTAACAATGTTGTTAAATCAGTTTTTATAAAATGTAGAAAAATTAACATTTGTGCCAATGCAGTTATAACTGCTTGAATATTCATACTTCCTATCAATTTCACATCATCAGGCATAACACCAAGCATTCTGCGTAATGCTATAATAACAGCAAAACTACCAATTCCAATAGTATCTAGCAAATTAGAAATAAAGCCAATAAAAGCAATTTTACCCTGTTCCAGTATAGTTAATTTTTCCCCTGAAAATCTCTTAAAAAAATAAACTGTTACAATAACTGCAAAAATAATTGCCACAAATTTAATTACATCAAATGCATTCATAATACTCCAAGCTTTTATAAATTATTAATCATACATATTTACCTTTAGTTAAGGTGTTTTAGAACTAGTGCTGTGAATAATTCTTGAGCTTTTTGCTTTGCAGCTTCTTCGCTGGTATGAAGGCTTGTATTAGTTTCATCGCATTGACCGTTGCTATCAATTAGAGCAAGCTCATAATGATTAGATTCGTTGGTTTGTGTTTTGGGAAATGTTATAAAATAAGCATTTTCAAAACCATGCGGTAATGAAAATACGATTCCTTCATTTTCAGATTCCCATTTTAAAGGTGCTACTTTCACTGTATTCATGTTTTCCTCCTAAGGTAAAATTTAATTTTATATTCTTCATTAATACGTTATTGTAATTATAAATCAAACAGTCTTGCAAATTTTTCGATAAACCTTTTTAACATCAGATCTTTTATATACATAGTTTGGCATCAGCTTTATCTCATGAAACTTATTTTATCAGTAGGTATTATATTATAGTAATTTTACTATTTTTTGCGTAATGTACGCAAAAAATCAATGTTTTTCCGCTCTAGAGCCTGGGAATAAAGTGGTAAAAAATAATTGATTAGCTTGCTATCAAACTTTTATAATATATCATAATTTCAGAGCATAAAATATGCTGCGCAACTTATGCTGCAAATTATACTAAATTAATCAGTTGATTCTTCTTATACCCTAGCACACAAGCTTCAATTTGATTCACCCAACGCTCTAATGAAGCTTCACTATACCATGCAAAATGAGGGGTAAAAATACAATTATCTAGACTAAATAATTGGTGTTTAGCCTTTGGAGGTTCTTCTTTTAATACATCTAGGGCTGCAGCTGTAATTTGCCCTGTTGATAATGCTTCATACAAATCATCTTCGTTAATTAAAGCTCCACGCGAAGTATTAATTAGTAAGCAATTATGTTTCATAAGTTTAAATGCAGCTTTATCAATAATATCACGTGTTTGATCATTTACTAAACAATGAAGACTTATCACATCACTATTTTGTAATAGCTCCTCTTTATCAACAAACTTAACAGCCAAATCAGTATTGTATTTAGCCCTAGCTCCATCACGACTACATACCAAAACATTCATACCTAAAGCTAATGCGATATTAATTACCTGTCTTGCAATATTACCAAATCCAAAAACACCAAGTGTGAGTCCTGATAATTCTAATATTTTACTTTTAGTTTCAAACCATTTACCATTCTTTACTAATGAACTGAGCCTTCCTACATGATTAGTTAATTCAAGAAGTAATGCTATGGTATGCTGGGCTACAGTTATAGTACTATAATCTGGAATATTACTAACTTGGATGCCATGTTTCTTAGCAGCAGCAACATCCACATTATCATAGCCTGTAGCGATCACAACTATGTATTTAAGATTTGGCAATGCCTTGATGTGGTCTTCATTTATAACTTCTTTATTAACTAAAATTACTTCTGCATCAATACATCGCTCTACCAAAATATCTATAGAAGTATTGGGATAAGATTTGAAGTTACCAACTAAATTTAATCGCTCTTCTATTTGTACATAATTCTTTTTCGGTAATTTTTCTGTATCTATCAAAACCATATTTAGCATGTTGTTCCTTTTTCAAAAACATTAAGAGCATGGATTCCAGCCTCCTGCTTTCATGAAGGACAATTACATTGATTCCAACTAATGCCTTGATAAAGAATGCATGAAGTTAATTTTTATAGTTAACTAACTCGTCAGATCTCATTGTGAGTAAGGATATCAAAGCAAATGATGCAAAAACTGCCAAATACACTGACGGTATCCAGAGTATGCCTGTAACTTTAATTAGCCACGTCAAAACCAATTGAGAACAACCAGCTACTATACCAAAACTAATATTATATACAAAGGCTACTCCACTATAGCGAACAGCAACAGGAAAAAATGATGCTGATATCACAGGAAAACGCCCACATATAATCCCTATCCCAAGTAATAAAATTACATGAATTGACAAAATACTACTCAAACTTAAAATAGAATAATTATAAAAAAGTAACAACACTGCAACTAAAAATAAAACTATAAAATATATAAAAAATTTACGCCCAAAATATTTATCAAAAAGCCCAGAGAGTAGCGAACCAATAATAAAAATAATTATTGTATACGTATTAAACTGCATTAAAGTTTTAATTGGCAAATTATAGAATGTAGATAGGTAACTTGGCATATAAAAAGCAAATACTGCAATACTACTCGCAAAAAAACTACCCAATCCCAAAAGCTGCAATAATGGCTTTATATGCTTTGCAAATAACAATTTTACTGGGACTGTCTCGCGACTTAAAAACGTCTTATAATTAATAAATTCTGGGGTTTCAGTAAGACTCTTACGTAAGAAATAGCTAAGGACACCAAAAAGGCCACCAAGTATAAATGCATAACGCCAACTATCCGTCCTGCTAAAATATGGAGTAAATAAAACAGTACATACAATTGATGCAACAACAAACCCAATATTGGTTCCCATAATAACAATTGAAGAATTAAGCGCTTTATGCCGAAGGCTTGATAACTCATAAGCAAATACTATTGATCCTGGCACCTCACCTCCAATAGCAAACCCTTGAAGTATTCTTAAACTTATTAGCAATACCACTGCCCAAATACCAATTGTTGCAGATGACGGAATAAAAGCTATCAAAAAGGTCGGAATCGCCATTAAAAGTATTGTGTATAAAAAAGTAAATTTACGCCCACGTGTGTCTCCAATATGAGAAAAAAACAACCCACCTAAAGGACGAAATACTGCTCCAATAGAAAAAATAGCATAACTTAAAATTAAATTAACAATTTGATTTTTTGCGGGAATAAGACTCATCCCAATCGTTGGTGCTAGATATATAAATATAGCAAAATCATAATATTCAAGGACTGCTCCTAGACTTACTAAAAATAATAATTTTTTATTATCAACTTGCACAATTATCCCACTAACATTTGTTCAATTAAACTTAACTGCTCTAACTTTGATCCACTATCCGATATTTTAGCAAATTTCGCCTGAAAGCCATCAGGAAATAAATTTTGTAAATAATACTTTAGATGTTTTCTAGCATAACGACAAGCAAGCACCTCTGGATAATGAAGGTAAATATTATTAATATGCTTAATAATTACGGCCAAAATCTCTGTAATTGTAAAAGAGGTGTAACTACCATTTGCCAAATAATCTTTTATTTGTCTAAAAATCCATGGCCTTCCAAGACTTCCACGTCCAATATATAAACCATCAGCCTTGGTATAATCTAATACATACTTAGCTTTTTCTGGAGTATTTATATCACCATTAGCATATACTGGAATTTCTAAAGACTGTTTAACTAAAGCAATCATATCATAGCTTGCTTCCCCGTTATATAAATCACAACGGGTACGTCCATGTATCGTAAGACTTTTAACCCCTGAGTTCTGTGCTATTTTACTTATATTTAGAATATTTTTGGTATTATTATCCCACCCAAGGCGAGTTTTTAGAATTACTGGAATCGATACAGCTTTAACAGCACTATCTAAAATACTAGCAACTAATATCTCATCCCGAAGGAGTGCAGAACCAGCTAAGACATTACAGACTTTCTTAGCCGGACAACCCATATTAATTTCTAGAATATCTGCACCGATAGCCTCACATTTTTTGGCTGCATCAACTATAATTTCAGGTGAAGCTCCAGCAATTTGTAATATCTTAAGCGATGGATTCCATCTATCATCAAGTCTTTGTTTGGTTTTGTAGCTATCCCAAAGATGAAGCTGACTAGTAATCATTTCAGAAATAGTATAATCAGCTCCCATTTGGCGGGCAATCTCACGAAATGGCGCATCAGTAACCCCAGCCATAGGAGATAAAACCAAATTACCAGGTAATCGAACGTCCCCTATATACGACATAATTAATCTGGGTGGAAGCAGGCAACAAGTGAAGCATCTTCTAAAACACTAACTGGAGGTCTACTCATACGACATTTATCATCTGCTTTGGGGCAGCGACTATTAAATACACAACCAGCAGGTGGGTTTATTGATGATGGTAATTCACCTTCTAATAGCTTAATCACTTTTTTTCGTTCAACATCTGGATTTGCTATTGGTACTGCTGATAATAAAGCACTACTATACGGGTGATGGCTCTTAGTGTACAAGATATTTTTTGTGGATAATTCCATAATATTACCCAAGTACATAACTAGCACGCGATCGCATATATGCTTCACGACACTTAAATCATGCGAAATAAATATAATCGTCAAATTAAGTTGTTTTTGTAAATCTTTAAGTAAATTTATAATCTGGGCTTTTATTGAAGCATCTAATGCACTAACTGACTCATCACAGATAATTAATTTGGGTTTTAAAATAAGCGCTCTAGCAATTCCTATTCGTTGGCATTGCCCCCCTGAAAACTCTAATGGATAACGATTGATTTGATTTACCGATAGACCAACTAATTTCATTATCGCAACAACTCGATTCATAACTTCGACTTTAGTAAGAGTTGGGTTATATATCTCAAGTGGCTCTGCAATAATCTCAGCAACTGTCATTCTTGGGTTAAGCGATGCTACAGGATCTTGAAAAATAAACTGAATATCTTCTCGATACTTATGCCATTTAGCTACTGATGCTTTTTCTAAATGTTCATTAGTTAAAAAAACCACTTCACCAGAAGTTATCTTATTCAGTCCTACTAAGCTTCTTGCTAACGATGATTTACCACACCCAGACTCACCAACTATACCAATGGTTTCACCAGCGTATACATCAAAAGATACATTATCAACTGCATATACCACCTGATTTTTAGAGAATAAATTCTTTTTGAGTGGAAAATGCACCTTAAGATTTTTAATTTCTAATAATTTTTGCATGCTTAACTTCTGCTAAAATCTAAATTACATTTGGTAAAACGCTCATCTCCAAGATTTTGAAGTATAATCTCACCATCCATACATTCTTTATGCACATTTTGGCACCTACTTTGAAACGCACATCCAGATGGTAAACTCATCAAATTTGGTGGCTCTCCAGGGATAGTTGATAGGCGTTCGACATCTTCAACCAAGCTTGGAATTGAGGCAAGTAGTGCTCTCGTATAAGGGTGCTTAGCATCATAAAATATATCATTTATTGTACCACTTTCCATCAAGCGCCCAGCATACATAACATTTACGCGATCACATAAATTAGCAACAACACCCATATCATGGGTAATCATAATTACCCCCATATTAAATTCAGTTTTTAATTCCCGAATTAATTCTAAAATTTGGGCTTGAACAGTCACATCAAGTGCCGTAGTTGGCTCATCTGCTATTAAAAGTTCAGGCTTACAAAGTAAGGATATAGCTATCATTACCCTTTGGCGCATTCCGCCTGATAACTCATGAGGATATAAAGTAATTCGCTTATTTGCTTCTGAAATTTTAACAACATCAAGCATCTTAATACATTCTACCAATGCATCTTTTTTACTCATGCCTTTATGTAGCATCAATACTTCTGTCATTTGAGACTCGATAGTAAGATAAGGATTTAATGATGTCATAGGATCTTGGAAAATAATCGATAATTTATTCCCACGAATTTTATTAAGTTCTTTATAGCTAAGCTTAGATAACTCTTGCCCCATAAATTTAACCGAGCCATTTATCTTGCCATTATTAGCTAATAATCCCATAATCGCTAATACTGTCTGGCTTTTGCCAGAGCCAGACTCACCAACTATCCCAAGCACTTCACCCTTAGCAACACTAAAACTAACATTATCTACTGCTTTAACAACACCATCGTGGACTTTGAATTCAACATTTAAATTTTGTACTTCAAGAATTGACATATCTAACCTTTTATATTATCTAGGATCAAGAGCATCTCGTAGACCATTAGCTACAAAAGCAAATGCCAATAGAGTTGACGTCATTAATAATGCTGGAAATAATAATAACCACCATGAAGTCATGTTTTGAGATCCATCACTAATCAATAAACCCCATGATGTCATCGGCTCCATTACCCCAAGACCAAAAAAACTAAGAACTGCCGATAATACTATCATATTAGGTACCACTAGTGCAGCATACACAATAACTACTCCAATTAAGTTTGGGATGATATGACGAAGAATAATTTGCCAATTACCAACTCCACAAACATGAGCCGCCTCAACAAACTCTTTGTGGCGTAGACTTAGTGTTTGCCCTCTAACAACCCTTGCCATATCAAGCCATGAAATAGCAGCTACAGCAACAAATGATAAAATCAAACTTTGCCCAAATAAAGTTAGTAATAAGATACTAAAAAATAAAAAAGGTATTCCGTATAGTACATCAACAATTCTCATCATTATAGCGTCAATATATCCGCCCATAAATCCAGCAACCGAGCCATATAAGACACCTATTAGAAGCACCACTAGCGTTGCTGCAAAAGCAATTTCAAAAGTAATGCGCCCACCAATAAATGAGCGTACAAATAAATCACGCCCCAAGCCATCACTACCAAAAAAATGTGTCATCCCTGGAGGAACTAGGGAATTTGCAAAATCGGGTGTCGCATAATTATAGCTACTTAAAAAAGGTACTATAATACATAAAAAAGCTAATAGTAAAATAAAAATAAAGCTTATCATTGATACTTTATTACGACTAAACCTTCGAAAGGCTCCTTGCCAAAAGCCATTAGCTTTAGGAGATTTTAAAATTTCAGATACTGCACTTGACATAAAACCCTCTACTGTTTAATCTTGGGATCAAGAAAGAAATATAAAATATCTACTAAGAAGTTGAAAATTATCGTTAAGAAACTACCAAAAATAGTAATCCCTAATACTAAATTATAATCACGATTGGTAGCGCCATTAGTAGTTAAAACTCCAAGTCCAGGTAGTGCAAATACCTGTTCAGTTACAATTGCTCCAACTAGCACTCCTGCAAACATTGGCCCTAGTAGTGAGACTACTGGTATCAAAGTTGGGCGAATAGCATGTTTGAATATAACTTTTGAAGTAGGTAGACCTTTGGCTCTTGCTGTTCTGATGAAGTTTGAATTTAGTACATCAATAATACTACCACGAGTAACAACCGCAACAGTTGGTAGGTATGCTAATGTCAAAGCTAGTACAGGAAGGCACAAACTTTGAAAACCTCCATCACCCCAACCAGAAGCTGGTAGCCACCCAAAAGTTACCGCAAAAATTAAGACCATCAATGGTCCAGTTACGATAGTAGGAATAGCACTAAAAACCATATTACTTGCAACAACCACCCTATCAAACCATGAGTTACGATTAAGTCCAGAATAGCAACCAATAACAATTCCAAGTGGTACCGTTATTACCATAGAGTATGAAGCTAGGCGAAGAGTAACCCAAAATCCACCCATATTATCTGGAAATATTAGATTATTAATCGACTGTCCAATAAATTTGTACGACACCCCCAGATTACCATGAAGTAAATCATTTACATATAGAAAAAACTGTTTCCATAGCGGTAAATCAAGGCGATATTGATGCAATAACTGCTTCATTACTTCAGGAGATAGTGCTTTTTCACCATCAAATGGGTTGCCTGGAGTTGCATGAACTAGCAAAAACACCAACAAAACAATTGAAAACATTGTTGGTATTGCAATTAATAAGCGCTTAAAAATGAACTTTATCATGACTTATTTCAAACTCATCCATTTAGATTGCACATGATACAAACTGTTAGTATTTGAGTCAAATCCAGTAACATATGGTTTAACCAAAACTTGAATAGTGTATTGAAATAATGGAATAACCGCATAATCATTTAAAGGTATTCTTAGAGCTTCACGATAAAAATCCACTTTATGATCTTGATTGGTATCAGCTTTTGCTTGTTCTATGAGTTTATCATACTTTGAATTGCAGTAATGAGAATTATTTTGATCATTCTTGCATTCATATAAGTTAGTATAGCTAGTCACTGAATTATAATCAGCTATCCAGCCATCACGAGCAATTTGGTAGCCACCCTTATGTCTAGTTTGAATAAAAGTTTTCCACTCTTGGTTTTGGAGATTAACATTTACTCCCAAAACCGATTTCCACATCGCAGCAACCGCTAGAGCTGTCTTTTTATGTAAATCGTTAGTGTTGTAGCTAATAGAAACTGTATATGGATTAGTCGCACTATATCCTGCCTCAGCGTATAATTTTTTAGCCTCAGCAATTTGTTTGTCACGTGACCAAGATCCCCATTCATAATCAAGCCCCTTATATTTTCCACCTTCAACAGTATCTGTAGCCGTTGAATACAATGGAACTTGCCCCATCTTTAGAACATCATTAGTTAAAACCTTACGATCAATCGCCATACTAAGAGCTTGACGAAGCTTAGCATTTTTAGCTAATTCTGGATTGTTCCAGCTAAAATCATAATAATATATGGCTTCTTGTCTAAACAAATGTAACTCTTCAGGATAATCTTTTCTAAGTTGACTAAACTGATCAGCTGGTACAGATTGGAACGTCATATCTAGCCCACCTGAACGATATGCTGGAATACTCGCATTTTTATCATCATAAGGTAGGTATTTAACTTCTTTGATACTGACATTTGCTGCATCCCAAAAATTAGGATTTTTTTCAGCTAAAATATATCCATTTACAACGTGCTCTTTTAGTTTATAAGCACCTGAAGTTATCATATTTTGCGGTTTTGTCCAAGCACTACCAAATTTCTCAATATTTTTTTGGGATACAACCATGGTATTAGGCATGGCAATTTCATTTAGAAATGCATCGTCTGGTTGATTTAGTTTTGCAACCAAAGTAAGGCTATCTGGGGCATACACCCCAAGATTATCAGGGTTTTGTTTACCATCCATAATCTCACGTGCATTTACTAACCTAGACAATAAGAAATTGTAGGGAGATGCTACTTTAGGGTCAATTAAGCGTCTCCAGCTATACACAAAATTATTTGCCGTAATAGGGCTACCATCAGAAAATTTCAAATTTGGACGTAAATGAAATGTATAAGTTTTAGCATCAGGGCTAATATCCCAAGATGATGCCATCCCCGGAATTATTTTATTACTTTGATCAAAATCAACTAAACCTGCAAATAAATCATACATTATACGAGTAGAAGAATTATCCTCAGCTAAAGTTGGATCTAAACTTGGCGCTTCAGATCCAACATCAATACGAAATAAATCCTTAGGATGCGAGCCATTGCTAACTGATTTGGAACTTTTGGAACATCCACTTATTGTAATCATACCCAAAAAACCAAGAAATAAAATTCTAATTAACTTAATTCGCATTTACTTATTACCTTATTTTTAAATTTTATAGTAAGTGATTAGTATAACAAACTTTTATGCAATTAGTCATAATCAGAGTATTGCATCGCAATATAATGTTAAGAACTTTGAATTCAGAGAATTATTATAGTACGGCTTTGTGCTTGATATACTTTAATTTTTATGACTGGCTATTAATGCTCGTTGATAATCTTTATAAATTAGGGTTGATACTGCTATGAAAGCTGGTAATATAAACAAAATAGCTACCGTTGAATACAGTAACTATAGTATTTTATCTGGTTTATATAGCAAATATTGTACTATAACTTACGGCGAGTAAGAAATTAGGAGCAAGGCAGCTTGCTCCTTTTCTACCTATTTTAGGCTTGCTGTATCAATCACAAAACGATACTTAACATCACTTTTTATCATTCGTTCATACGCTGTATTGATATCTTTGATATCAATAACTTCAACATCGGATACTATATTATGTTTGCCACAAAAATCTAGCATCTCTTGAGTTTCCTTAATACCACCAATTAGTGAACCAGATATTCGCTTACGCCCACCAATAAGACCTAATGTATTTATAGCAGGTTCCAGGTCTCCAATTACACCAACGATAACCATTGTTGCATCAAGCTTTAATAAAGATAAATATGGATTAACATCATGTGCTACTGGAATAGTATTTAATAAGAAATCAAATTTACCAGCGTATTTTGCCATTTGTTCTTTATCAGTTGAAATCAGAACCTCATCAGCACCAAGAGCCATAGCATCTTTAGCCTTACTCTTTGAAGTCGTAATCATAAATACATGCGCACCTAGTGCATGAGCAAATTTAATTCCCATATGCCCAAGCCCACCAAGACCAATTACTCCAACTACATCCCCCTTCTTAACACCCCAAGCTCTAAGCGGTGACCAAGTAGTAATACCAGCACAAAGAAGTGGTGCTACAGCTTTAATATCAAGGTTTTCTGGTACATTTACAACAAAGTTCTCATCAACTACAATTCCTTGTGAATAGCCCCCATAAGTTACTCCACCGTGTTTCTTGTCAGGAGAACCATAAGTCCAAGTAGCACCTTGGCAAAACTGTTCTAAATCAATTTTGCAACTATGACAAGTCTGACATGAGTCAACCAAACAACCTACACCTACTAAATCACCAACCTTATGTTTGGTAACACTAGAACCAACACTCACAACACGTCCCACAATCTCATGCCCTGGAACCATAGGATAAATAGATGGCCCCCAGTCACTGCGAACTTGATGAATATCACTATGGCAAACACCTGCGTATTTGATTTCAATTTGGACATCATTAGCTCCCACATCACGACGTTCAAATACAAAAGGTTTTAGATTATCAGTTGCCGAGTCTGCTGCATATGAATTTACTTTAAACATAATGTTCTCCTAAAATTTAAATTTGTTTGTTATTGGATAGCGCCAATCTTTTGCGTATGCTTTATTACTTATCTTAGGACCAATTGCAGCTTGACGCCTCTTATATTCATTGGTCTTTAATAAATGCGCTACTTTATTAACTGTAGCTTCGTCAAACCCAGATTTTATTATATCGCTACTTGCCTCACTACATTCAACCATTTTATGAATTATCGCATCTAGTATTTCATAATCTGGTAACGAGTCTTGATCTGTTTGATTATCACGGAGTTCTGCTGAGGGCGCTCTTGTAATAATTCTCTTTGGAATAATCTCTGAAATAGAATTTCGATAGTTACTTAAACGATATACATCAGTCTTAAGAATATCTTTTAGTACCGCATAACCACCTGCCATATCACCGTACAACGTTGCATACCCAGTAGTCATTTCTGATTTATTGCCCGTAGTTAGTACCAAAAATCCTAATTTATTAGAAACAGCCATTAGTAATGTCCCACGAATTCGAGCTTGTAAATTTTCCTCTGTCGTATCAGAGTCGTGACCACTAAAAATACCTTGAAGTGAATTTTGGAACTGTTCAAAAATTGGACTAATCACTATTTCTTCATAGCGTACTTGGAGTCTATTAACCATATCTCTAGAGTCAGAAATACTAATATCTGCTGTATACTTAGATGGCATCATTATTGCCATTACCCTGTCATGCCCCAAAGCATCAACAGCTATTGCCAAAGTCAGTGCTGAGTCAATACCCCCTGATAAACCAAGAACTATACCCTTAAAGCCATTTTTGTCAATATAATCTCTAACCCCAACCACTAAAGCCTGATAGATACTTTCAATATCATTAGGATAAGTCGCAATTTCATTTGAATATAAGCTACCATTATTATGCTCAAGATAAGATAGTTTTTCTTCAAATACTGGTAACTGCATTGCTATCGCACCATCAGGATTTATCGCAAAAGATGCGCCATCAAAAACAAGCTCATCCTGAGCTCCATATTGATTAACATATATAAGTGGAGCACCAATATCAGCTACTCTTTGCGCTCCTAAACTCAATCGTTTTTGATGTTTGTTTCGCTCGAAGGGAGATGCGTTTAATACACAAAGTAAATCCACATCTTTATATAATAAAGACGGATTTTTATGCCACATATCCTCACAAACAATCACTCCAACTTTGGTATTTTTAATTTGTAAAATCAGCGATTTAGTTCCTGCAGTAAAGTAGCGTTTCTCATCAAAGACACCATAGTTAGGCAGACATTGTTTATCATAACGCCCTATGATTTCACCATCAGATATTGCAAATACACTATTATAAATTAACCCATTTTCAGTATAAGGACAACCAATTAGCATTGTTATACCATGAATACTTTTGAAACACTCAAGCATTTTAAAACACTCAGTATAAAAGTTATTTCTATAAAGTAAGTCTTCAGGTGGATAACCACAGATACTGAGTTCGGATGTGATAAACAAATCTGAGCCATTAACTTTGGCGGTATGAATTGCAGACATAAGCCTATCAGTGTTGGTGGATAATCCACCAACTATGGGATTAAACTGATAGACTGCGATTTTAATAATATAATTTCTTTTTAGGAGTGTGCTTTTTTAAGGCAAACATTATCTTCTTTAGTAAATCTCATTTCTTCATATTTACCATCAGTTTCAGGTAGATCCTGCGCTTTTTTACAAGCTGCGTTAGCACTTTCATATTTACCCGCAGCTATATAATATTGCCCTAAAAATACCCAGTTATTTCTGTATTTTGGAGCAGCATCAGCCGCACCTTTTATAAGAGCTTCCGCTTTTTTCATATCACCGCCAAACATTCCTGGTAACTCCTGGTAATAACGCCCAAGAATACGCGAGCTTGCATAACCTTCATATGACGGATCAATAGCTCGAGCTTTCTCAAGTGCTGCCATACCAGGTTTAGCACCTGAAGCTGCAGCGAATACCCCCTTAGCAAGACCATAGCTACCTAAGTCAACCGCATACCATAAATACCCTTCAACTGCTGTAGGTTTTAAAGTCTGAGCTTGTAAGCCTGCTTTTGCACCATAGTCAAACAAATCAACACCAGCAATAGTATCAACAAAACGTGATTGCCCAACCCCAAAATTACCAATAAAAGACACCAAACGTGCTGTTTTCCAAGATGTAGCATAATCTTTTGGCACTTCAGGTTTAGTAATTAAATAATCAGCAATTATTTTCTGATTATCCTCATTTTCACGATTTGCCCAGCAACTATCAACCACTGCTTCAGTCAGTGGAGTTCCCGCTGCCAAGGTAAACCCAGCAGCTTTATCTTTAGCATAACCACTAAAAATTGAGCCAGCTAGTACAGCAGCTAAAAGCGTATTTTTATTAATAATGTTCATGATTTGACTCCTTCTTAGGCGATTCTTTTTTGGAAAAATTCATCACCGTAATAAAAAATAATGGTACAAATAAGGTAGCAATACAAGTTGAACCTATCATACCCCCGATAATACCAAGACCTACTGAATGTTGTGAATTAGCTCCTGCTCCAGTTGCTGTAACAAGTGGTACAGCTCCCAAAATAAAAGCAATTGACGTCATAATAATCGGTCTAAACCTAATTCGTGCGGCATGAATTGCTGCCTCACGATATGTCATACCTTCACCACGTACCCCATCAATTGCAAACTCAGTTATTAAGATCGCATTTTTGGCAGATAAGCCAATGAGGGTCAACATACTTACTTGGAAATAAATATCATTTGGTTTATTAAATATCAATAATGTAATTGCAGCACCAAGTAACGCAAATGGTAGTGCCATCATAATAGCTAAAGGTAATGCCCATAACTCATAAAGTGCAGCTAAAATTAAAAACACCATTATTATACCCAAACTAAAGGCAATAACTGCGGTATTACCAGCAATAGCCTGCTGGTAAGACGGGCCAAACCAACTAACTGTATAAGTTTTACCAAGCACCTTAGGTACAGCATCACGAATTATATTCATAATCTCACCTGAGGTGTACCCCTTAGATGGGTTAACTACTATTTGACTTGCTAAGAAATCGTTAAGTCTAGTAACAACTTCAGCACTATTTCTATATTGTAGTGTTGCAACACTGCCTGCTGGGATTATCTTACCTACTGTGTTTTTGATATATGTAGTATTTAGCATTTCTGGAGTATTTCTAAACTTATAATCACCCTGTAAAATCACCCACCATAAGTCTTGCCACTTAGTGAAATAATTTATATAATAAGTTCCAAAAACCGATTGTAAAGTATTAAATACTTGAGCATAAGTCAAACCATAGAGATATACTTTTGCTGGATCAATTTTTACATCCATTTCTGGAGTGGCAATATTATAAAACTGTGCTGCCATAGCAACTTCTGGATAGTTTTTTTGTAGATATTGAGTTAGCTTTACCGAATCAGCATAAATTTGTTCAACTGTTAGTGGTAAATTTGCTTGAAGATAGAAAGTAACACCACCAGTAGTACTCATCCCACGAATTGGGGGCTGATTAAATGCAAAACCCGTAATATTTTTATTTGCAGCGACAATTTTATTAGTTGCTGCAATCATATCATCAACACCACTATCTTTAGCTGGGCGTTTGGTATAGTCATCTAAAATAATACTTAGAGTCGAAGTATTGGTCTTAGTAGCACCATTATCAACAGTATCAATCCCACCTAAAATCGCAACACGATTAACTGCCGGTAATTTTAGTATTTGACGTGACACTGACTCTGCTTGTTGTAAATTATATGCCATAGAACCAGCATTATTGACATGCTGAGTATTATAATAATACCCCATATCTTCAAGAGGCACTAGAGCTGTTGGAATATGGATAAATGCAGCTATAACAGCTATTACTACGCCAAACCAGATTGAGAGTGCAATTTTGGAATTATCAATAACAAATGTTACCACTATCATGTATTGATTAAGAAGTTTTTCGAAATAGATATTAAATTTATCAAAGAATATTTGTAATAACGCCAACGGTTTGAATTTTGGCATAACTTTATCACTGCCATGTTTGGAATTTTTTAGCATTAAAGCACAAAGAGTTGGAGTCAAAGTTAATGCTACTACACCCGATAGTAGAGTTGATACCGCAATTGTAACTGCAAACTGTTTCATGAGTACGCCACTAAAGCCACCTAAGAACGCAACTGGCACAAATACTGCATTTAATACTGCAACCACCGCAATTACTGGAGAAGCCACCTCTACCATACATTTAATTGCTGCATCAACCGAATTTAGTCCTTCTTCCCGCATTAAACGTTCAACATTTTCTAGCACTACGATTGCATCATCAACAACAATACCAATAGCTAATACCATCCCAAATAGTGTTAGGGTATTAATTGAAAATCCAAGAGCGTAAGTTCCGGCAAAAGTACCAATAATTGCTACAGGTATTGCAAGAACAGGGATAATAGTACCTTTAAGGTTTTGCATAAATAACATCACAACCATGAATACCAGTATAAAGGCTATTAATAGCGTTTCAATCACAGCCTGAATTGATAAAAGCACAAAATCTGAAGAATCATAATGATAATAGTATTTTATCCCGGCAGGCAAATGCTTACTTATAGAGTCAAGAGCGGCATTAACATTATGTTTAACTTCAATTTGATTAGCACCTGGTACAAGATAAATGGCAATACCAACAGCATTATGTTTTTCCATCTTACCAGTTTCCAAGTTACGCGAGAATGGTTCAAAAAAAGTACTATATGATTGTGCATCTAGTGATACTCGAGCTACATCCTTAAGCCTCACCACTTGAGCACTACTTTCAGTAGCTTTTAAAACAATATTTTGAAATTGTGACTCGTCAGTCATATAGCCTGGAGAATTAATCATATAGTTATATTTTTGATCCAATCCAACCATTGGCTCCATAGCATTCATACCAATTGCCCATGGCCAATTTTGGTCATTGATAGCATTTTTAATATCAGCAACACCAATACCATAATAAGACATTTTATTTGGGTCAAGCCAAGCACGCATAGCAAACTGACGTTGCCCTACAATGGTAATAACACCAATACCTGGAATTTGTAATAAAACTGGATAGATATAGCGTTGAACATAGTTACTAATATAGAGTAAATCAGGATTGCCATCTTCAGAATAAAATGGTATCACCAAAAATAGATCGGGATTTTTCATCCGCATTACAACACCTTGAGCTTGTACTTGAGTAGGTAATTGAGGTAATGCTGTATTAATTCGGTTTAGAGCATCAGCTTCTACTGATTTTAAATCGGTTCCTACTTGGAAATAAACATTTAGGGATATTGAGCTACTACCATTAGCACTTGCTGATTGCATATAAATCATTCCAGGAACACCTGACATCTGATCTTCTATTGGTGCTGCAACAGCATTAGCTATCGTTTGGGCATCAGCTCCAGGGAAATTTACAGATATGTTTAAGCATGGCGGAACAATATTTGGATATTGCTCTATGGGAGATGCGTACATAGAAACTAGACCAGCTATCATAATGACAATTGATATAACTACTGACAGAACTGGTCTTAAGATAAAAAATCGGCAAAACATATTTAAACCTTAGATGGTTATATTTTTATTTAATTACTGAAGTTACACTTTGATCATTAGTTGAATCAATAACAATTTTATCGTCAACATTGACTTTTAGTCCACCATTAACAACAATTTTTTCACCATCAGCAAGTCCGCTATCAACGATCCATAGATCGCCAACCATTTTACCGGTTACTACACGTTTTTTAAATATTTTATTTTGGCTATTAACCTCATAAACAAATGGCCCAGCATCATCACGGAATATCGCCACTTGTGGAATAGCATAAGCGTTTTTATATATTGCACCATTAAGATAAATATGGATAAATTGCCCCGCTAATAATTTATGTTTTAATGAAATATTATCTACGTAAGCCCGTAAATTCCATACTCCATTTTGTAAGCTAATACGGGTATCAGCAAATTGAACATAGCCTTCATTTTTTATCATATGACCATCAGCTAGTTGTAAATCAGTCCTAAACTTATATCCTTTTGGAACTGACATTTTACCATCAATAACACCTTGCTCAATATTTAAGCGATCATTTTCAGGCATAGAAAACAATATATACATATCATTAACTGAATTAATCTGATTAAGTGTAGTTTGAAACGCACTCACCATATCACCAACAGTTACCTGACGTTCTGATATATACCCATCAGCAGGCGCTCTAACTTTACAGTACTCGATATTTAGTTTTTGTTGGTTTATATTTGCTATATCAGTCTTAACATTTCCAAGCCCTGCTTTATAATTAATATTGGCAGTTTCTACATCTTGTAACGATACTGCATTTACTTTGTATAATCTTTCATAACGTTCATAAATTAGCTTGTAGTTATCAAGTGCTGCTTGGTCTCTTACCAAATTACCTTCATACGTCTTTAAATCAAATTCATAAGGACGTGGGTCAATTTCATAAAGAACTGCATCTTTTTTAACATATGTACCCTCAGTATAATATTGCTTAAAAATTGCACCACTAATTCGAGGAATAACTGGATAATCAACAACACCTTGAACCATAGCTGGATAATCAAATACATAAGGTACGTCATATGCCTTAGTTACCATAACATCCACGTGCTTATCTGCTACTTTAGGCATCTCTTTTTTACCGCAAGAGATAATAGCTAAACTTACACAAGCAATTAATAATCTTTTCATCTACAAAAAACCCAAAAAAAAGTTAAACGCAGCTACACTTATACTACAATGCATATTAAATACCATAAAATCTCAGGACTGATTGTATCATATATTATACCTATGGTACAATAATCACTTATAAATTTAATAAGTTATTTATATTACTTCAAAAACTCACCCCAAGGAAATAAAATGTCCCACAAATATTACTGGATAATTGCTCTAAATATTATTATATTATTAGCATTACCACAACTAAGCCCATTTCACTATGACCCACTACCTGAATTCTTTGCAGAGTCTACATTTGCATGGGCATCAATAAGTATTTTTCTAATAACATTATTTGCTTATAAACATATCTCTATACCTCGAATAACCATCCCTCTAGCTTTACTAGCAATTTTTATATTTATTCAAAATAAATTCGTGAATATTGACTATGTAGGGTTATCATATGTCGCTGGGATGGAGCTAATACTCTGCATCATGATCGCAGTTAGTTTTAGTACACTTATTGAAGAATTTGGTATACAAACTATCGTAACTACAGTTTGTGTAGCATTACTCATAGGCGCAATACTACAATCCGCTATTGGATTTTTACAATATAGCGGTATGTATAAAATATTGGGGGACTTTATATTCTATGATAGCCTTCATCCAAGCACTAACATCTTTGGGCATTTTGGGCAGCGCAATCATTACTGTCACTATCTTAGCTGGGCACTCTTTGGATTAATTTATTTATTTCATAAAAATAACATCAAACTTCCGGTGTTTTTAATTATTGGTGCATGGTTGATTTTTAGTATTACTATTGCAGCTTCTCGTAGTGTATTTATATATTTTGCACTAGCAAGTCTCATATCATTGGTTTATTTCATCAAAAATCGTAATCGCGAATCTAGAAATTTATTTATTTTGATTATAACTGCTAGCATAACATTAGTTTTAATAGAGTCTCTGTACCCAATGATTTCTAATATGGTTAGCCACACATCCCATATCAGTTCTGGATTACAAAGAATTGCTGATAGTACTGACAATGGCTTATCAAATAGACGTTTTACTGAATGGCAAAAAGCTTGGATAGTATTTAAAAATAATCCTATTTTTGGATATGGTCTAAATGAATATGCCAAACAAAGTATAAACCTTCAAATTTTATTCCCTAATGCACCTCTAAATAGTGGGCTATTTACTAATTGCCATAATCTAATCTTACAATTACTAGCTGAAACAGGGGTTATTGGAGCTCTTATTGTCGTTATTGGTCTAATTTATTCAATTTATGCAATAATCAAATATAATAATGCTGAATGTGTAATGATTTTATGCATGATTTTTACGACACTAGCTCACAGTATGGTTGAATACCCTCTTTGGTACATATACTTTCTTGGACCATGGATGATATTTTTATCAATTGACAAACCTATTTTTAAACTAAGTAGCAATGTAGCTTCAGGAATAGCCATCATACCTCTTGTTTGCATGGTATATCTACTATTCAAAGCTAGTTTTATAATGAATGCTCTTGTAAGCTATGTAGATGCTCCAAGTAACAAGACTTACTTTGTACCACAAGAACAGTATTTGGAAAGCTTGGTGAATAATAATGTACTTTGGGCATACCCTGCTATGTATACTCTAGATAACTATATAAATATTGATGATGCTAATACCAATAGTGTAATGTCAGCTCAAACCCAACTAAACTATGAGAATCACTTTAGTGGCTTTCACCCATATCCTGACAATATGATTAAACAAGCACAATTATATTGGAATATGGGAGATAAAGCTGAAGCTAGGCGGTATGTAAGACTAGCACTAATATCATATCCGGTATATAAATCAAGCTACTTATCATCTTTGAAAGATAAGAAATATTCTGAACTAGCTAAGATAGTTAAAGATTATCAATATAAGAAATAAGGATAATTAAACAAATTTAGGGCATGGATCCCAGCCTTCGCTGGGATGACTGAATAGAATGCTGGTATAACGTAATAAAACGCTCTATGCCGTCATTCCAAACAAAAACATTTTGCTGTTCGTATAGCGCTTGGAATCCAAGCCCTAATATTACTGTTGAAATGAGTGGAAGTTATCACATTTATACAAATGTAATACCATCTCAGTACGCCCATGACGAGTAATCGGAACATCATCTACTTTTCGTAAATTAGAACAATAATTATGCGTATCTTCTAAAACCTTGTCAGTATTGTCACGTGTCACAAAAATTAGATCTTGACCAAGATAATCATTATCATTAAAATAATAACTATAATTACGCTGCTCTTCAAATGAACGAACTGGTATCTTACCTTTTAGCGCCCAATCAACCTTACCAGAGATTAGCCAATGTGAAGCACCTACAAATAAATTCGGTTGATTTAATAATCCATGCGTCTCAAAATAAGTTAGTAAATCAGTATAATCATATCCATCCATAGTTGGTTCAACTATTTGGTCTTTTGGCGTACCTGGGTTAGTTACTTCAGCTAACTGCTTAGGGCCATAACTTTGCCAAAAACCAGTTTCTTCCTGCACACCAGCAAGAAATAAAATACCATAGGCAAATACGAAAGAAAAAACAATCCATTTAAGTGTACGACCTCTAGTTGGGCTATTTAGTCGTTTTTCAACCATAGCACCAAGTGGTACAAATAATATCATATAGCCTACTGATTGCCAGTGGAAATGATACGATAAGTCAGCCCAAAGTGTTGAGGCTGTAAAAAACACTATCGGAAATAAAGCCATACAAAAGAAGAACCAGTATTTATTATCAGTTTTACCCAAGCGATATGAACGAACAAACTCAACTACTATAGGCACCCAAATCCAAGGCAATAACCATAAAGCCTGACCTAGAAAGCTTCTAAAAAACCAGTCAAAGTGTAAATGAAAATTATCAGTAAACTCACGAGAGGATTGGAAACGAATAGATACCCAATCATGCTGATAATTCCATATAAAAATTGGTAAAAAGAATATCAAGCATATAACCCCAGCAAGATAAAACCCAGGATTTTTAAATACTCTACGTTCACGGGTAATAATATACAATAAAACACCTAAAGCAAAAAATACTACATGATATTTAGATAAGCCAGTTAATCCCATATCCACACCTAGTAGTATCCATAAGTACAACTCATTTTTACATGTTAGTGGTGCTTTTGGAAAAAACAACCTAACCATTATATATAAACCAACTGACCAGAAGAATAAAAGTGGTGCATCAGGTTGAAACCAAATTCCATCAATTATATATAAAGCACTTAAATTAAAAATTAAAACAGTATAAAACCCAGCTTTTTCACTAAAAAACCATTTAGCAATTAAATATAGCATAAAGCTAGTACCTGAGAACAACATCACATCAGGTAATCTAAGCCCAAAAGTATTGGTACCAAAAATCTTAAGCGATACATGGCTTAACCAAAAAAACAAAGGTGGTTGGTCAACATAGCTAAGCGCAATGTCATGCGCTCCACGGAAGTAATACGACTCCCCCGTACCTAACCCAGTAGTTGCAGCAATAATAATCCGCACTAAAAAAAATGCTAAGATCAAGTAAATAGTATTTTTGGTTATATTAGATGTTTTAATGATATATTCCCCTAATTATAAAAGAAAAATTAATAAGTTAAACCAATTGATACTTGAACTCCATAAGTATCGGTTGGGGTATACATTAACCCTGAGATATTGGATTGGGGTTGATAGCTATTCCAAAACGTATTGGCACCAAGCTCTAAATCTTTATATACTTTGAACTTCGCACCCAATGTGGAAGTCAATGTGTAATTAGTTGCCGCATATGTTTTACCATATAAATCCGGACTTGTTTGAATACTCTTTACAGCTCCCGAGTTATCCCAGTTATAGGCGTATATTTCATCAAGGTACAATAAAATGCTATTATTTATTTTATAAGAAACCTTACCACCCAAGCCACCTGTATAGAAAAAATCACTGGCTAGATTATCACCACCGTTAGCGTTTACTGTAGATGTAGCCCAGTTATATGATCTTCCAAGCATTGCATATGGAGTTAATTGTAATTTACCTGGAATAATTTGAAATGCATAGCCACCTTTGAGTAATAAGCTAAACATAAAAGGATACTGACCAAACTGTGAACCATAGTTAGCACAATTTGATCCAGTACATACATTACTACTACCATTGCCGCCGTTTAGTGGCTCAAGGTTTGGTTGACTATAGTTGGTAACCATATTATAATTACCATCAATCCAAATACCATCATCAAATAAGCGTTCAATTTCTATACTAAGGGTCTGAGCTGAGAAACTACTTTTATGATCATACCCATCTACCAGGGTACCAGACATATCCCCATACCCTACATTATATTGATTCTCAAACCGCTGGAACTCAATATTATTAGCAAATACTGTTCCAGAACTTGCTAGAACCAAGGCAACAACGAACTGTTTGAGCATTTAATAAGTAAGTCCAATACTAATTTGTGCACCTATACTAGATTGAGGTTGATAAATTGTATATAGCCCTCCAGTAGCAGATGAACCACCATTATTTGTTGGTGTTGCACTAGGAGGTGAAGCCTGTGCTTGATAGTTTGTATAGAACCCTTGTAATCCAAGTTGAAGACTCTTATATGGATTAAATTTAGCACCTACTGTCGAGGTCCATACCATATTATTTTGTGGAGGAATTCCACCGATCGGAGCAGATTGGTCCCAATTATAAGCAGCCAACTGATCACCATATACTAAAATATTTTTATTAATACGATATTCAATACGTGCACCAACTCCACCTGTATAATAGAAATTATTGGTCACATTATTAAAGTTATTCGAAACAATTGTTGACATAGAAAGATTTGTATTACGTCCAACTAATCCATATGGTGTCACTTGCAACCGTTCTGGAAGAATAGGAAAAGCATAACCTATCTTAGCATTTACACCGCCTAAATCTTCGTCTTGTGAAGCAGGCATTCCAGGATAGTTGTCAACATCACTAGGAGCCATACCAGTACCCTGTGCTTGAGTACCTAGATTATTTTGGGATAATACTAAATTTGCATTTATGTCAAACCATAGACCTAAGTCAAATAAACGTTCTACACCCAAACTCATATATTGACTTTGCAATAATGACTGCTGATTTCCACCATTATATAATGTGATATTATTTACACCTAAACCAGCATTATACTGGTTATCAAATTCTTGAAATGCACCATTGTTTACAGCAAAAACTGAACCAGTACTAATTGTTAGCAAAGTTATTAACATTTTACGCATTGTTGTTCCCCATCAAAATTTAACTAGTGGATTATATGCTAATAAAGTTAAACCATGCAAATTTAATGTATATGCATCGCAACATCCAATTACTTCTCACACCATTTAAGAACAAGCATAAATAAGCCATTGTAAGATAAAAAAGCAGCAATAAGTTGCTGCTTTTTTTATCCGTAAAAACGGAAGGTAAATTAGTAAGTAAGACCTAGTGTTACTAAACCACCAATACTAGATTGTGGCTGCGGGTAAGCACCTGTTCCAGTTGGGTTACCAGAACTAGCATCCATTTGATCATTTTGATAAAAGCCTCTAACACCAAGTTGGAAATCTTTAACTAAATTAAACTTAGCACCAAGCGTTGATGTAAAAGCATATAAATTTTGTGGTTGAACTCCGTTAGCATAACTTGTTTGATCCCAGTTATATGTAACTGATTGATCAGCATATACCTCTATAGTCTTATTTATACGATATTCAAGACGAGCACCAGCACCAGCAGTATAGTATAATTGATTGGCAGTAGTACCCAAAGCACCCTTTTCACCTACATTAGCACCATTTACTTGACCTGCAATCGCATTATTATTTAAACCTGCAGTTCCATAAGGAGTAAGCAATAAGTATTGACCAACCAGAGGGAATGCATAACCAACTTTTCCATTAAAGCCATAGTTACTTTGTACTGGTTGCTGCTGTTGAGGAAAAGCACCAGCATATCCATTACCTGCACTTGTCGGACCTTGACCAAACACCATTTGGGCATCTAAATTAATCCATACACCATTATTTAATAAACGTTCGCCCTCAAGTTGCACTATATTACTTGTTGAATAATTGTTATTCCCGCCGCCATAAGCAGTCGTATCCTGACTTTGCATTCCATAACCAACACTAATTTGATTATCAAAATCTTGAAACTGACTATAATCAGTCGCAAAAGCAGATGAACCACTAAGAGCTAACAAAGATACTAAAAGTTTTTTCATATATTTTCCTCTAAAATTAAAATAGTTTTTAGTCTTTAATAGATTTTTTTATATACTTGTAAATTAAAAAACCCACCAAAGCTATTATAATTGCGCCCAAAATAAAGTGTTCACATTTTCTAACATATCTAATAACATCACCAATATCATAAGCAAAAAAATACCCTAGATATACCAATGCCGGAACACTTATTAATGCAGCACTTCCATCCATAATTACAAATTTTAATAATGATACTCTATGGCTGATACCAGAAATAATAAATATTGGCGCCCGAAGTACAGGTAGAAATCTTGCTACAAACAATATCTTATCACCATGTTTATGAGTTTTTTCCTGAATTTTGGCATAATTTTCTGGAGTAATAATATTTTTCAATCCTGGTAATCTAGTAACCCTTGGCCCCAAATACCTACCCAAACTAAATATTATGCCATCACCTATAAGAACACCCAACAAGGAAACAACTATCATATAATTAACATTGACTGCATAAGGCGTTCCAACTGACAATCCACAAATAACACCACCTGCAACAATAGCGATATCCTCTGGTATTGGAATTCCTAAACCGCAGGCGATAAGAACACAAAATACCGCAATATAGTCATATTGTGCAAAAATACTAATTAAATGTGTCAATACAACCACAATTACAACCTAAGAATTTATTTTATTTGCGATCAAATTTGCCCACTTAGATGCTTCATCTTGATCTTTAGCTTCAACCATTACCCTAACTAATGGTTCAGTTCCAGACGCTCGCACAATAACTCGACCGTTTTCACCCAAAGCTAACTCGGCTTTTTTTATTTCAGACTTTATCTTATCACACCAATTACTTGACTGTGGATTCAATTTAACATTAATCATAACCTGCGGGTAATCTTCCCAATCAACAATTTGTTTTAGTGATTTTTTCAATTGGATAACAGCTGATACTACCTGTAATGCTGAAATAATTCCATCCCCAGTAGTGTGCTGCTCTAAGCATAAAAGATGACCTGAAGCCTCTCCACCCAATACCCAACCTTGAGTATTTAGAGCCTCAACCACATATCTATCACCCACCTTAGCACGAACTAATTTTACCCCAAGCTTTGATAGTGCAACCTCCATGGCTATGTTAGTCATAATAGTACCAACAATACCCTCGATATTTTTATGCTTCAAAAGATATTCTTGTAGTATCACATAAAGTAACTTATCACCATTATATTGCGTGCCTTCATTATCGACAAATAAAACTCTATCACCATCTCCATCAAAAGCAATTCCGAAATCAGCTTTATTATCTTTTACTGCTTTGATTAGATTTTCAGGATGCATAGAACCACAGTCTTTGTTGATATTAATACCATTTGGCTCACAAGATAACTTAATTACTGTTGCTCCAAGTTCCATAAATACACTAGGGGCTACTTTATATGTAGCACCATTAGCACAATCAAGTACAATAGTAAGATTTTTTAAATTTATACCTTTGGGAAAGGTGCTTTTACAAAACTCAATGTAACGACCACTTGCATCATCCAAGCGTTTTACTTTGCCCAATCGTTTGGCAACCTTCATTTCTTTATCTAGCTCTTTTTCAATTAAACGCTCAACCTCATCTGGTAGCTTAGCCCCATCACTAGAAAAAAATTTAATTCCATTATCAGTATATGGGTTATGTGAAGCACTAATAACAACTCCAGCCGATAAATTTAGTGCGGTTGTCAAATAGGCAATAGCTGGAGTTGGAATAGGCCCTGCCATATAAATATCAACCCCAGCATATGAAAAACCTGCTTCAAGACTAGACTCAAATAAGTACCCAGATAACCTTGTATCTTTACCAATTATTACTGCTGGATTTTTGCCCATATTACCAAGAACTACCCCAGCTGCATAACCTAAACGAAGTGCAAAGTCTGGAGTTATCGGAAACTCTCCAACAACACCCCGGACTCCATCTGTACCAAAATATTTTCGCATTATTTATACTCTATTCTATTGAAATAGCTACTTCTGGATTGAAACTAGGGTTCATGATTTGATTAATTTCATTCATATCTAGTGTCTCTTGCTCCAATAACATCTGTGCCATTTTTTCTACTTTATCACGGTTATCGGATAAGAGTTTTTTAGCAAGTTTATATTGTTTGTCTAAAATACCACGAATAGTATCATCAATTTTTTGCATAGTTGCTTCAGATATATTTTTATTTGAGCCAAAATTAGCACCCATAAATGCTTCAGACTCATTCTCACCATAAATAACAGGCCCCATCTCATCAGTCATTCCAAAGCGAGTAACAATCTTTCGTGCAAGATCTGTAGCACGCTCAAAGTCATTACTTGCTCCAGTTGTCATTTGATTCATAAATAGCTCTTCGGCTACTCTGCCGCCAAATAAAATAGTAATTTGATCAATTAGATAATCTTTAGTATATGAATAACGATCTTCTTCTGGTAACTGCATAGTTACCCCAAGAGCCCGACCGCGCGGAATAATAGTTACTTTATGAACCGGATCTGAATTTGGTAATAAACGTGCAACCACAGCATGACCTGACTCATGATAGGCAGTATTTCTTTTTTCTTCTTCTTTCATAACCATACTTTTTCGTTCAGCACCCATAATAATCTTATCTTTAGCATCTTCAAAATCATGCATATCAACTAGCTTTTTATTATGTCTTGCCGCGAAAAGTGCTGCTTCATTTACCAAATTTGCCAAATCAGCACCAGAAAATCCCGGAGTACCTCGTGCAATTACGTTCGCATCAATATCTGTTGCTACCGGAATCTTCCTCATATGCACACCCAAAATTTGCTCACGACCTTTAATATCAGGTAGTGGCACTACAACTTGTCTATCAAAACGCCCCGGCCGCATAAGAGCTGGATCTAGTACATCAGGTCTATTAGTTGCTGCAATTATAATCACTGTAGTATGGGTATCAAAACCATCCATCTCTACTAACATTTGATTAAGTGTTTGCTCCCGCTCATCATTACCACCACCAAGTCCTCCACCACGCTTTCGCCCAACAGCATCTATTTCATCTATAAATATAATAGCTGGTGCAGTTCTTTTGGCTTGTTCAAATAAATCCCGTACCCGAGACGCTCCTACACCTACAAACATTTCCACAAAATCAGAACCAGAAATGCTATAAAATGGTACATTAGCTTCACCAGCAATTGCCTTAGCTAATAGGGTTTTACCAGTTCCAGGTTGACCACTTAGTAATACACCTTTAGGGATATGCCCACCCAAATCTAAATACTTGGTTGGATCTTTTAAATAATCGACAATCTCAACAACATCCTGCTTGGATTCTTCACAACCAGCAACATCACTAAAACGCACCATATTTTCTTTTGGGTCAATCATTTTGGCACGGCTTTTCCCAAAGCTAAATACTCCGCCAATACCGCCACCACCTTTACCACCGGCAGCTCCACGCATAAAGTATATCCAAACTCCGATTAATAGCAACATCGGGAACCAAGATACAAAAATACTCATTAGAAGTGAATCTTCCAATGGTTTGGCACTAAAACTAACTTTATTTTTAATTAGATCATTCACTAGCTCAGGATCAAATGGTGCATAACTTGCAAATTTACTACCATCTTTACGCTCTCCACGTAGCCATTGGCTTGACTTAGCTCCACCTTCTATAACCAGGCTTTTTATCTGACCATTTTCTACTTCAGAAATAAGCTGCGAATATGCCACATTATTTTTATTTTCACTTTGATCATTAAACTTATTAAATACTATCATTAAACCAAGTCCAACCATCACCCAGATAATTAAACTTTTAAATATATTTCCATTTCGCATAAATCAAATTTCCAAAAAATAGGTAATAAACATTATTATAGCACAACTAATTAAATCTTATTCTTACAGAGCATATAGGTTTCACTGCTAGCACTTCGTGAAGCACTTGGTTTATGAATAACCACTTGATTAAATAATGAACGAGCTAGTTTCACCAAATTATCAAATTCTCCACCATGAAAAATTTTAATTATACAGTTCCCTCCGACTTTGAGATACTCCCTTGCAAAGTCAAGTACTAATTCTATTAGATAAGCACCGCGTGCTTGATCAACACCACGTATACCACTTAAATTTGGTGCCATATCAGAAATAATCAAGTCAACCTGCTTATTATCGATCGTCTGTACTAGTTTTTTTAGTATCTCATCAGTAGTAAAATCACCATGAATAAATTCTAAACCATGTATTGGCGTAATCTCTAATAAATCTATCCCAATAACTATACCATTAACGCCAACTTTTTTGACTGCATATTGCGACCAGCTCCCCGGAGCACAACCTAAATCTACCACTACTTGAACGTTTTTAAATAAATTAAGCGCCTCATCAATTTCAATTAATTTATAAGCAGCACGGGAGCGATAATTATCCTTTGCTGCCATATGTACATAATGATCAGTAACATGTTGATTAACCCATGCCTTTACTAGTTTATTTTTTTTGGGCATTAGATGGCTTTTTAAAAAACGAGATAAATAATATTAATAATAAAGGCACAATAAATACCCATATAATCAATTTGATAAATAGTAATAAATCATAATTAATATATAAGAAATATGACAACGCCAAACCAACACCAGTAAAACCTACGATAAATACTTGAAGAGACCATAACTCACCGATTTTTCCGTATTTAGCGATTAGACCCAAAGGAATTAAAATATTATTAACAGTAACACGTCCAAGATTCATCATATAGCTTGATATCGATAGCATAAATCCTGCAAAAACCATTAGAAGACTTAAAATCATTACTGATTGTGGTAAATAATGCCTAAAAACTACAATATTAGCAAGATTATAGTTATACTGGTTTGGAGTCAAAAGATTAGTTTTGGTATTAAGTAGTGGTGGAATTATCCCAGGTGTAGTGTCAGCCTTGGTATCTGTACTATCAACCGCTTTAACTACATATCCCGTTTGCCCATCTGGTAATTCTGCCATAACAGTAACTATTTTTTTACCATCAATCACATTACCACTAGAAACAGTAGCAAGAGCTATGATGCCAGGTAAAATTAATAATGTCGTAAGTAATAAACTAATCCCACGACTTTTGGATTGTGGCACTAATTTATAAGATATCAATCGAAAACCACCAAGTCCAAGAGTAATAATGGCTATTAAATAAGCATTTGAGGATGTAAATTTTGGGGTAGAATAATAATCGGCACTGAGATTTTGAGAAATAGCTAAATTACTTAGATTATGATTAAGATTTGCTATACCACCTATTTGGTGAATCCCAAGAACTATAATTGCTATAAATGAAATAAAAATTATAGCAAAGTATAAGAGTTTAGTATATACTAGGCCTATTCTACCGCCTATCAATAAGCACATTACAGTAAAACCAAGTAGCCCCATAACATTATTAATAAATCCATAGCCCATTAAAGATTGCAATAATTTAAAAGCTGTACTAATAACTACGGCAATACATACTAATAACAACAATATATTTAAAATCGAAGTTATAGTTGCTACAGTTTTGTTTTGGGTAATGGCAATATAATCGTTGAAATTATTAACCTTAGCCACTAAATACTTTTTGGATAATATTTTTTGGATTATTGAGTAGATAATTAAAGCGATAAAAACATAATATATCGCATTAAAACCATAAATAGCCCCAGCAACTCCAGATAGAATAATCTCAACAAGCCCAAACTCTATAGATGAATCAAAGCGAGTCTTCGCAGTTAAAAAAGAATCGTAATCTGGGTTTTTACGTCTATTGACGTATGCAATCACAAACACTATTGCCAAAAAAACAGTGATAATAAAATAATCTTGATTAGTGAGGGACATTAAGTACATAATTTAACCTTTTAAAATTTAACCTAAAATTCCATACCAAAAACCAGCAACTGTAGCAGTCATAAACCCAGCCAATACAGCTCCAAACAAGCATTTCCAGGCCATACCAGAGAGTTCCGCTTGACGACTAGGGGCTAAAACGCTAAATGCTCCTAAAGATATACCAATTGAAGAAAAATTAGAAAAACTAGCTAATGCAAAAGTAGATATAAAAATAGCATGCTCTGATAAAATATTAGCAGCTTTCATTTGCCCAAGATTCACATACGCTACAAATTCATTAATAGCAACCTTCTGCCCCAATAGACTTCCAACGCTAAGCGTTTCAGCCCAATTAATTCCCATGAAAAAAGCAAATACTCTAAATAACTGCCCTAGAATATACTCTAGAGATAAGTCTTTAAATACCCCATTAGTAGAGGAATTGATATAACCATTAATATGAACTAGACCACCTATGCCAGATAAAATACCATCAACCAAATGAATTAGAGAAATCACAGCAAGTAAAACTGCAATCATAGCTGCAGCTACTTTTAGCCCAGTCATAGCCCCTTGAAATATACTATCCAAAAAGTTTGCACTAAAATGGGCTCCAACTTCAATTTTTTCTGAAGATACGTTATCAAAATCAGTTTCTGGGAAAATAAGTTTGGCAAATATAATTGCTGAAACTGCATTCATGAAGCTTGCAGTTACTAGGTAATTAGCAAATACAACTGTTTGCTTAGGGTCTCCAGCAGCTAAAAATGTCAGATACATCCCCAATGTCGAACCAGAAATATTAGCAAGGCCTGCGGTAAAGGCACAAGCTAGTTCTGAACGGGTCATACTTTTGATATATGGGCCAATTACTAGAGGGCCTTCAGTTTGTCCAAGAAAAATATCAGCAATAACGATAAGGCTTTCGACACCTGATAATTTGACTGTTTTTCTAAGCACAAAAGCCATAATAGCAATTAAACGCTGGATAATTCCAAAGAAATATAGGGCACCAATTAGACTACCAAAAAAAATCAAAGTTGGAAGTACCACAATCAGAAATACAAATCCGTATTTTTTCATATCAACAAAATCACCAAATATAAATTTGGCTCCATCTGATGCATAGTTTAATAAACTAACTAGTCCTGCTGATAAGTAACCAAGCCCATGATTAATAAAAGGTACGTATCGAATTAGAAGAAATAATATATTTTGTAATACAAAAGCACTTAAAATCAAGCGCCAATTTATTGCCTTTTTATTTTCTGAAAATAAAAATGGTAATAATATCAAAAACCCAAAACCACATAAAGCCTGGATTGTAGTAGAAGGTATATTATGCATATTAATTGAACCTCAAATAGTGTGATATAGCAAGAGTATTGTATTTTACAGTATTCCAGGTACTGAAGCTTATTTTTTACAATCTTTATATCGGGCTAAATGCATATTAAAATTACTTTAAATAGCTAAAGTTATAGTGATGTAGTTGCTTTTAGGAGTAACTATATGAAGAATGTATTTTTTAGAATACTTATATTACCTGGAATAACAGACTTCACAGTATAGAGTTCATAAATAAACAAGTTCCGAGTATGCTAATCGCTCTTTTATGCCACAAATCATACGCCCTGTTTCACATATAATTACCCAAGAGAGCTCTGCCTCTTCTAAAGATGCTTTATATTTATGAATCAATTGCTTAGGAAAACCATACAA
>CANFGS010000020.1 GCA_947446595.1 Neisseriaceae bacterium
CAGCCTTACTACCTGTTCTAAACTCTTCTAATATTTTAACAATTTGTGCTTCACTTGCATGTTTAGTCATACCTTAACTCCTTAACAACGACTAAATTTTACCAAATTGTCTACTTTTACAGTGTGTAATTATACGGGTACCTGACAGTTGTTCATTTCGTCTACCAACTATAATAACTTTAGCTCCTTTATTTGCAAAAGCAATAGCACAAGCTCTTCCAATACCACTTGTAGCACCAGTAATTAATACCACTTTATTTTGTATACGATTCATAAAAACCCTTTTATTAGAAATTAAATTATAGTAGAAATTATACTCCAAATAAGCCCATGGTGTTATGTTTTTGGGATTTTATGTTATAATGCTTGACTTAATGATTAAAAACTGGAGGTTAAAATGAAACAACGACTATACTTTGATATCAAATATCTTGCTGCTGAATTAGCTAATATGTTTAAAATAAAATACCTATTTAGCGATTTTGTTGCTGGTATAATTGTATCACTTGTAGCTATACCTTTATCATTAGCAGTAGCATTAGCCTCAGGCGTATCGCCAGAAGTTGGCATTATTTCAGCAATAATTGGTAGTATTGTAGCGGCTCTATTTGGCGGTTCTACATTAGCTATCACAGGCCCAGCAGTTGCTATGACGGTACTAATATCCCAATGCATCGAACAATATGGTATCGGTAGTCTACTTGTTATGGGACTAATTTGTGGAGTGCTTCAATTACTATTTGGGATGCTGAAATTAGGAAGATTTACCCAATTAATTCCACCACCTGTAGTATCAGCATTTATTGCAGCTATTGGATTTATTATATTCTTTGAGCAATTACCAAAAGCATTTGAAATAGCATCTTCTGAAACGCAAAATATCTATTATGTATTTCATCATTTAGGTATTTATGCTCATCATCTAAATTCTTCAGTATTTATGGTATCATTGTTAACTATAGCTATAGCTGCAATATTACCAAGATTTTTACCTATTGCCCATGCTTCTATTTTAGCAATTGTAATCCCAACTACTGTCGTATATATATTTAATATTCATGTACCATTAGTTGGTATGATTCCGCATACTTTATTTGCACCATCACTACCTGATTTTTCACTAATTAAAGACTGGCATAATTTGATTATAAGCAGTTTAGCTGTATTTGCTATTGCATCTTTAGAGACTCTTTTATCATCAAATGCAGTTGATAATATTATCAAAGATAAACCACATAAAGCAAACCAAGAACTAATTGGACAAGGATTTGCCAATATTGCAGTAGCTTTATTTGGCGGTATACCGGTTACAGGAGTTATCGCTCGTTCATCTGTAAATATTAGTGCTGGAGCAAAAACTAGGAGAGCTGCAATTTTTCATGCTCTTACAATAGTTTTTCTGATTTACTTTGCACCAAAAATTATTGAAATAATCCCAATAGCAGTTTTGGCTGGTATCTTATTGGTTGCTGGTTTAAAAATGATAAATTTTAGAGATTTTATTAACTACTGGAAAAACGATAAAACCGACTTATTTATCTATGCTGTTACTTTTTTAACAATCGTAAGTAGCGATCTAGTTGAAGGTATTCAAGCTGGACTATTACTTGCTTTTATTATTGCAGCAGTACGATTATTAGCAACCAAAAGTAGTGTTCAATTATGGTCAAACAAATCAGTAATTCGGATAAGTCTAAGTGGTAATATGTCGTTTTGGTCATTTGAAACATTAGCTGATATACAAGAGCAAATATTTAATCAACCCGAATTACAATTTGTAGTTTTTGAATTTGAGGGTGTACAGGGTATGGATAGTACAGGAGCTCGTCATCTAACTGATACAGCTACAGAAATTTCCAAACATGGCATCCAAGTAATTTTTCATGGGGTTAGTACGGAGCAACAAAAACTACTTACAAATGCCATAAATCAAGAAAGTGCACCCTATACTTTAACTATTACAGAAAATGATATCAAAGTCCTTCTTGAACAAAAAGGTGTTTCACATCTAGCAACTGATATTCTGAAACACGGCATCTCCAAATTTTCTGGTAAATACGCACAAGAGTACAAGCAATTAATCAAAACTTTAGCACAAGGGCAAAACCCACATACGCTACTAATTACTTGTTCTGATAGCCGTCTAAACCCCAATGCTTTTTTCTCATCAAATCTTGGCGAGTTATTTATCGTACGAAATGTAGGTAATGTAATTCCAGAATATAATGCACAAAACAAATATAGTGAAGGTGCGGCAATCGAGTTTGCATTGGGCGCACTTGGAATTAGGAATGTAGTTGTATGCGCCCACACTGAATGCGGTGCTATCAAAGCATCAATACAACATTTTGACCAAAATACTCATTCTGGACTAGATAACTGGTTACAACAAATCAAAGATGGATTTCATAACCATGTACCTCATGATGCTGATAGTGGAACTAGGTTAAATTTACTTAATCAAGTAGCTCATTTAAAAACCTATCCTATTGTAAGAGAATTATTAGCAAATAATCAACTCACCATTTCAGCATGGGTTTATGATGTACACTCAGCAACGGTACTTGAGTGGAATGGTCAGGATTTTGTGTCTACAAATATGGTATAATAATTGCCATCTAGAATAATTTTATTTTAAGAAAGTACTCTATGCAAAAAATTAAAGTAACTAATCCAGTAGTTGAGCTTGACGGCGACGAGATGACTCGTATTATTTGGAAATTCATCAAAGAAAAACTAATTCTTCCTTATTTAGATATCGATATCAAATACTATGATTTGGGAATTGAATCGCGTGACAAAACATCTGATCAAATTACTATCGATGCAGCAGAAGCGATCAAAAAATACAATGTTGGAATCAAGTGTGCAACCATAACTCCAGATGAAGCAAGGGTTAGCGAATTTAATTTAGCAAAAATGTGGAAATCTCCAAATGGAACTATCAGAAACATTCTTGATGGTACAGTATTTCGTGAACCTATCGTGTGTAAAAACGTACCTCGTCTAGTGCCAAATTGGACTCACCCAATCATCATCGGGCGCCATGCTCATGCTGATCAATACAAAGCTGTAGATTTTGTTACCAAGGGTAAAGGAAAACTTACCATAACCTTCACACCTGAAGGTGGTCTACCTGAGACTCATGATGTATTTGATTACAAAGGTGACGGAGTTGCTATGGCCATGTACAATACTGACGAATCAATCCGTGGTTTTGCTAAAGCTTGTTTCAATATGGCATTAACCAAAAAATGGCCACTTTATCTGTCAACCAAAAATACCATTCTAAAAAAATACGACGGTAGATTTAAAGACATCTTTGAAGAAGTGTACCAAGCTGAATTTAAGTCTCAATATGAATCAGCTGGGATTACTTATGAGCACCGTCTAATCGATGATATGGTAGCTTCAGCTCTTAAATGGAATGGTAATTTCGTCTGGGCATGTAAAAACTACGACGGTGACGTACAATCAGACACTGTTGCTCAAGGATTTGGCTCACTTGGACTAATGGCCTCAGTTTTAATCACTCCAGATGGTAAGACTATGGAAGCTGAAGCTGCTCATGGAACTGTTACGCGTCATTACAGAGACTACCAACAAGGTAAAAAAACCTCAACTAATCCAATAGCATCAATATTTGCTTGGACTCGTGGCTTAGCTCATCGTGGGCACTTAGATAATAACCAAGATCTTGTTAAGTTTAGCAAGACTTTAGAAGAAGTATGTGTAGCAACTGTAGAATCTGGCAAAATGACCAAAGATTTGGCAGTATGCGTTCACGGTAATAAAGTAACAAGTAATGACTACTTATATACCGAAGACTTCTTAGAAGCAATCAATACCAATCTAAAAGCAAAACTTGCTTAAATCTTAACCTGGAGAAGCTTCAAAAAGCTTCTCCACCCCCTAGATAATTCAAAAATAATATTAATATTATATTAACACCAAATCATCGATACATTATAATAAATTCCTTGTTTTTACTAAAAACCGAACAATAACAATATAAAATATGTTAAAATATTTGACTTAAAATTTTATTTAGGATTTATTTAATGGTAACTATTAGATTAGCACGTGGTGGAAGCCACAATCGTCCGTATTTTTATATCGTAGCAACTGACTCACACTCACGCCGCGATAGTAATTTCATTGAGAAATTAGGTTTTTTTAACCCAATTGCAGCAGAAAACGTAGAAGCATTTAGACTAAACAATGAGCGTTATAGCCATTGGGTTAATGTTGGAGCACAAACTTCACCAACAGTTAAAAAATTAATTAAAGCACATAAAACTGCTTAATTTTCTGATACTTTAGTGGATAAAAGCACATGCCTGATAATATAATCAATATGGGGCACATAACTGGTGCTTTTGGCATACTTGGATGGGTTAAAATAAAAACCGAAGCCGATATGTCAAATTATAAAGAGTTACTATTATCAATTAATGGTAAGTGGATACCACATAAAGTAGAAAAATGCTCTAATAATGAACTTGGGGCAAATGTTAAATTTGCGTCAATTAGTGACCGTGATGATGCGATGGCACTAAAAGGTACTCTTGTTGGACTAGCACGTGATAAATTTCCCAAGCTTCCTGATGATGAATATTATCAAGCAGACTTAGTGGGGCTTACAGTTACCAATTTACAAAATGAAAACTTGGGAACTGTAAAAAATATAATGGATACTGGTGCAAATATTGTTCTAGTTGTAAAAGATGATAAGCTAGAGAGATTAATACCATTTGTTGGTGTGTATATAACTAGTGTTAGCATTGAAAAAAAGCAAATTATTGTTGATTGGGGTTTAGACTATTGATATTTAGTATAATATCTATATTCCCAGAAATGTTTGATAATGTATCTAAGTTTGGCATTACATCTCGAGCGTTTAATAACAATATATGTAGCTTAAAAAAGTATAATCCGCGGGATTTTGTATCAGATCCATACCGTAGAATCGACGACACGCCTTTTGGTGGTGATCCTGGTATGGTGATGAAAATAGAACCCCTCGAATTAGCCTTAAATAAGGCAACAACTGAGCAACAAGAGCTTGGAAGTAATAAGCCACTTAAGGTATATCTGTCGCCGCAGGGTAAAAAAGTTAATCAACAAATGATTAATGATTTGTCCAAACATGACGGAATTATTTTTGTTTGTGGACGGTATGAGGGTGTTGATGAGCGTTTTATAGAACGTAATATCGACCTTGAAATATCTCTTGGGGACTTTGTAGTCTCTGGAGGTGAAATACCTGCAATGATGGTTATAGACGCTATCATCCGCCAACTAGATGGAGCACTCGGACATGAAGACTCAGCAGTAGCTGATTCATTCATGAATGGTCTTCTTGATTACCCTCATTACACTAAACCGCGTGTATATGAAGGAGTCGAAGTACCAGAAGTACTTTTATCTGGTGATCACAAGCAAATAGAAAAATGGCGTTTGAAAATGAGTTTATGGCGAACCTATCAAAGGCGTCCTGAATTATTAGAAGAACGAGACTTAAATAAAATAGAGTACGGACTACTTGCCGAATTGGTAAATCAATTGGATCCTAAGGGATAAAGTAGGAATCGACAAAGGAAGAAATATAATGGCTAATAAAATTATTCAAACTTTAGAGCAAGAAGAGATTGCTCGTTTAAACAAAACTATACCAACTTTCGCACCTGGTGACACAATTGTTGTGCAAGTTAAGGTAAAAGAGGGAACTCGTGAGCGTTTACAGGCCTATGAAGGTGTTGTAATTGCTAAGAAAAATCGTGGTCTTAACTCTGCTTTTACAGTTAGAAAAATTTCTGCTGGTGAAGGTGTTGAGCGTACATTCCAAGCTTACTCTCCATTAGTAGCTAATATCGAAGTAAAACGTAAAGGTGCGGTTAGTCGTGCTAAATTATATTACTTACGTGGTCGTTCAGGTAAATCAGCACGTATTAAAGAAAAACTTGAAACTAAAAAAGCATAATTACTGCAAATCTAGTTCAACATTAAATATAAATACCAGTTATAATAATAACTGGTATTCTTTTTTATTGATTTAGAGGAGCAACAATGAGTAAGCAATTATTATTAATCATAGCACATCCACTTGACCATACTGTATCCAACAGCCAAACTATTGCTAAAGAATTTATCAAAAAATATACTGAAATAAATCCACAAGATAAAATAACTACTATTAATCTATATGAGCAATATATTCCTCTTATTGATAAGGATGTATTATCTGCTTGGGGAGCATTACAAAAAGGCACTCAATTTAGTGATCTTAGCAAAGATCAACAACAAAAGATTAGTCGCATGAATGAGATACTTGATCAATTCTTAGCGGCAAATAAATATATTTTTGTTAGCCCAATGTGGAATTTCTCAATGCCACCAATGTTAAAAGCATATATAGATAATATAACTATTGTAGGTAAGACTTTTAAATATACCGAAACAGGTCCAGTTGGCTTACTCACTGATAAAAAAGTGCTTCACATTGAAGCTCGTGGCGCGGTTTATAGCGAAGGTCCAATGCAAGACTTTGAAATGAGTGACAGATACTTACATAAACTATTTACTGGATTTTTAGGCGTGCCTAGTTTTGAGCGAATTATAATTGAAGGGATGGCACAATTTCCAGCTGAGGCAGGAAACATAAAATCTCAAGCTATAGGAAAAGCTCATAAATTAGCAGAAACATTCTAATATTTTTATACTAAACTTATATTAAAAAATTTTATATTAATGAAGGAGTTTATCATGAATAAAAATATTTTAAAAGCAATTACTTATACCGCATTTGCTACGACAATTGCGGCATGTACATCTGGAGGCGGGAGTAACAACTCGGTACCACAGGCACCTTTTACTGCAACTTACCTTGCACCTCCAACAGACGCGACTTCCACAATAGTAGGATCTGGCTATTATAGTACATTAGAAGGTATAATGAGTCATATGTTATTTATGCACCTAATGGCGGCGTATCTTACGAAAGTGATACTACAATAATTCTGTCAAGACCAGTATATATAAGCGCCTATGCTTATGAAAATCCTGCTGATCAATCATTCCCTTATATCCAATATACAACAGAGTCGACAATAGGAGGAGTAATAGCTTATTTTAATAATACAGAAAGTCACAGTAATAATATTACAGGATTTTTCTCAAGTGCTAATGAAAGTAATAGTTTTGTTAAACTTACTATTGGAACCACACCAGCTCTTTATACCACCGAAAGTAATAATATCTTATATAATAATACACTAAATTCAGAATCCACCATCGCTACACCATGTGGTGATCACAGTGGCATCACAAGTTTCACTGGAGCTGAATTACCAGCATCCAAAAATAGAGATGGCATCTTAGGCTTGGGTTACTCTGATGGTTATCTTTGCATTTATGACTTAGCATCTGAATCTCCGTTGTATAATGTATATGCTACCGCTGTAAGTCAAGGTTATAAATCATCATCACCAGTTACAGGGATTACCTTTGGTCAAGATCCAACCACCAGAAATGGGTATGGGTATTGGATTTCTTCTGGAAATATATTTGCTTTTGAAACTTCTATAGAGGATATATCCTGCAAGAGTGGCTGTACTTTTACTAATCTAAGTAACCTTCCATACGCTCCTAGTAACCCAACATCTATAGTTGCTGATATTCTTACAAATAATCTATATGTTGGAACCAGTAATGGCACGGTATATATTTTACAAAACAGCTCTAACTCTTCTTGGGGTGCAATTCGATTAACCCAGAACGGAGCTAATGACACCTCAGCTGTTAACTCACTAGCAAAAGCTGCTAACGGTATAGTTGCAACAACTGTAGCTGGAAATGTTTAAGCATTAATCCTAAATAAAAGCAGCTCAGTTAATTAAAAAACCCTGCAAAAGCAGGGTTTTTTAATTTTGAGACACACTTAAAATAAGACTATTTAAGTTTAGTTTCTTTATAAAGAACGTGTTTGCGTGCTTTAGGATCAAACTTAGTAATAGATAATTTTTCTGTTTGAGTGCGTTTATTTTTGGTAGTAGTATAAAAATGCCCAGTACCAGCTGATGATTCTAATTTAATCTTTTCACGCATTTACAATACCTCCAACTACTTTACCTAAACCTAATTCAGCTAAAACTACATCAATACCTTTTTTATCGATAGTGCGTAACCCAGCATTTGAAACACGCAAACTAATAAAGCGGCTTTCACTCTCTATCCAAAATTTACGATAATGTAAATTTGGTAGAAAACGACGCTTAGTTTTGTTGTTTGCATGAGAAACATTATTACCGGAAATTGTTTTTTTACCAGTAACTTGACATACTCTTGCCATTTAATTCACCCATATTTAAAATGTTATACTTACGCGTATTAAAAATACTGCTGTATAAAAATGTTTGTTAAAATCTTTAGTCCGTTATTTTAACCCAATACACCACCTAAAAGCAAATCTTTTACAACCTCTATCCTATAAATTAAGGCTTATTGTTTTACGTTCAAGGTGAAACTTCGTAACAAAGTCATTAAATTTACCCTGACTAATAGCTTCACGGATTTCTGCCATCAGTGTTAGGTAATAATGTAGATTATGAATAGTATTTAATCTAGAACCTAAAATCTCACCGATTTTGAATAAATGATGTAAATAAGCTCTCGAGAAGTTTTTACAAGTATAACACTCGCAACTACCATCTAATGGTGTCATATCATCCTTGTATTTGGCATTTTTAATTTTTATATCACCAAAGCGTGTGAATAACCATCCGTTACGAGCATTACGAGTTGGCATCACACAATCAAACATATCAACCCCACTAGCTACACCATATACCAAATCTTCAGGCGTACCGACCCCCATCAAGTAATGTGGCTTTTCTGGTGGTAGCATTGGTTGTAGACTATCTAACATAGAATACATCTCATGTTTTGGCTCTCCAACTGACAACCCCCCAATTGCAATACCATCAAAACCTATTTCCATCAGCGAGTCTAGCGATTTTTGGCGTAATTCAGGATAAATACCACCTTGAACAATTCCAAATAACAAATTAGGGTTATTGTAGTTATCATGAGCGTCCCTAGAACGCTTCGCCCATCTTAAGCTTAGCTCCATAGATTCTCGTGCAACTTGATAGCTTGCAGGATAAGGTGTACATTCATCAAAAATCATTACGACATCTGAATTAAGCACAGATTGAATTTCCATAGATTTTTCTGGAGAGAGAAATAACTTCGAGCCATCGATTGGGTTTTGAAAATAAACACCTTCTTCAGTAATCTTACGCAGTTTGCCCAAGCTAAACACTTGAAAGCCACCAGAGTCTGTAAGAATTGGTTTATTCCACCCCATAAACTGATGCAATCCACCAGCCTTAGCTATAACATCGAGACCTGGGCGTAACCATAAATGAAAGGTATTGCCCAAAATAATTTGAGCCAAATCAAGATCATTTGGCGACAATGACTTTACAGCACCATAAGTACCAACCGGCATAAAAATAGGAGTTTCAACAACTCCATGAGCTAAATGTAGTCGCCCCAAACGAGCATTACCATCGGTTTTTAGAACTTCAAAACTCATTAACTAAGTTTACCATGACAATGCTTATATTTCTTCCCGCTACCACAATGACACGGAGTATTGCGATTAAGCTCTTCCCCTGTATTTACATAATTTGTAGGAGATGTAATCATATTTTCAACAGGTGCAATATCTTCACTTGGAATATCATCTAACCCCTGAATTTGAACCGTTAATAACATCCGCGCAGCGTCGCGCTTGATATTATCAAGCATACCCGAGAATAAATTAAATGATTCTGTTTTATACTCTTGCTTCGGATCCTTCTGAGCATAACCACGAAGATGTATCCCCTGACGTAGCTGCTCTAAACCTGTAAGATGCTCTCTCCAATGATAATCAATATGCTGTAATAAAATACCACGCTCAAATCTATTTACCTGACGCTGACCAATATCAGAAGTATTTGCTTTAAAATACCCAAGTAGTTCGCTACTATCAATATCTGGATGATTGGCAACATAGCTTACAAATGAATCTGGTAAAGTAACACCATTTTCGGCACAAAACATATCAAGAGCATCTAGATTCCAAGCTGACTTATCTTCTGGAATCATATTAGAGGCGAATTTCTCGATATCAGCCTCAACACGTTTTGCAAAAGCACTCATCTTATGCTGATAAATATCATCTGCTTGTTTTAGTACTAATTCTTTAATCTCTTCTTCATGAATTTTTGGATCTGATTCAATTAGTTTTGCTATATCAATATTAACCCGAAACTCGTCATTAAGTATTTTTTCAAGCCCACTAACATCCCACATTTCTATCATAGATTTAGGTGGGATATAGGTATCAAAAACCTGATTAAGCACACCATTTATCATACCATAAGTTATGTCAGATAAATCATTACCAGTTAATATATCATCTCGTTGTTGATAGATTACGCGTCTTTGATCATTTGATACATCATCATAATCTAGTAATTGCTTACGAATATCAAAATTATGTCCTTCAACTTTTCGTTGGGCTGATTCTATCGAGCGTGACAACCATTTATGCTCTATAGATTCGCCCTTCTCCATCCCAAGGCGTTGCATCATCCCACGCATCCTGTCCCCACCAAAGATCCGAAGTAATGAGTCATCCAAGCTTAGATAAAAGCGACTAACACCCGCATCTCCTTGACGTCCAGAGCGTCCACGAAGCTGATTATCAATCCGACGTGATTCATGACGCTCAGTTCCAATGATATATAAGCCACCAGCATCTAAAACACGTTTATTATTGTCGCGCCATTTTTTCATTACCTGTTCAACTTGTAATTCTTTTTGTTTTTCAGTTAGCTTATCATCGTCGTTTATAGAATTAATTTCTGGTTTTGGATTACCACCCAAGATAATATCGGTACCACGCCCCGCCATATTTGTTGCTACAGTAATAGCATGCGGACTACCAGCTTGAACAATAATTTCAGCCTCACGTCCGTGTTGCTTAGCATTTAATACTTCATGTGCCAAATTCGCACGAGTAAGAAGGCTAGAGATAACTTCAGAATTTTCTACCGAAGTAGTACCAACTAGTACCGGCTGTCCCAAACGGTTGCATTCGATAATATCACTTACCAGTGCTTGATATTTATCGTCAAGATTCATATAGATTTTGTCGTTACAGTCTTTACGTACCATGAAATTATTTGTAGGTATTACCACCGTCTCAAGACCATAAATCTGTTGAAACTCATAAGCTTCAGTATCAGCTGTTCCAGTCATTCCAGAAAGCTTTTTATACATGCGGAAATAATTTTGGAAGGTAATTGATGCCATAGTCTGATTTTCTTTTTGAATCTCAACTTTTTCTTTAGCTTCAACTGCTTGGTGTAGACCATCAGACCAGCGCCGCCCACTCATTAAGCGTCCAGTAAATTCATCAACAATAACTACTTCACCATCTTGAACGACATAGCTTTGATCTTTAATAAATACATAATGAGCCTTCATAGCTGCCAATAAATGGTGCATTAGGCTAATATTATGTACATTATATAAGCTATCACCTTCAGCTAATAGTCCATTGGATGTCAGAATCTCTTCAACTTTTACATGACCTGCTTCAGATAAAATAACATTGTTATTTTTTTCATCTACCCAAAAATCACCATCAAGGCTATCTTCAGCACTTTGGCGTTTTAGCATCTTAGGTACTTGATCAAGCTTCAAATACAAATCATTGCTACCTTCTGCAGGCCCAGAGATAATCAGTGGAGTACGTGCTTCATCAATAAGTATCGAATCAACCTCATCAACAATTGCAAAATTAAGAGGTCTTTGCACCTTCTCTCTAACTTCAAATACCATATTATCACGAAGATAATCAAACCCAAACTCGTTATTGGTACCATAGGTAATATCTGAGGCGTATGCTGCTCTTTTTTCTTCAGAGCTCATATCTGGTAGATTAATCCCAACCGTCAAACCCAAAAAATTATACAGTTTACTCATTTCAAGAGCATCACGCCTTGCAAGATAGTCATTTACCGTAACGACATGTACACCCTTGTCAGTAATAGCATTTAGATAAGCGCTCAAAGTACCAACTAAGGTTTTACCTTCACCGGTTTTCATCTCGGCTATTTTGCCATCGTTAAGCACAATACCACCAATTAGCTGCACATCAAAATGACGCATACCAAGCACTCTAACACTCGCCTCACGACAAACGGCAAAAGCCTCTGGTAAAATGTTGGCTAAAGTCTCGCCACCTTTGTAACGCTCTTTAAATTCAAGTGTTTTTTGCTGTATTTCACTATCACTAAACTTAACTACTTCACTCTCAAGACTATTAATCTTACTAACTATACGGTTATATGTTTTAAGTAACCTATCATTACGAGTTCCAAATAGTTTATACAGGGTTTTTTTAATCATCTTCGCTTCTTTTAACTTTTATAATTACTCAAAAACTTTGAGATATTCTTCCATTGCAGTCTCTTTGCTCATGCCTTTAATAGCATTCCATGACTGCCACTTAGCCCTATCAACCATATGAATAACTGTAGGACATTCCCCTTCCACATTACCAACTGTAGCTTGTTTATAAAAAGCATATAATTTTAATTTTTGAGTATTATTCGGACTAAAATCGATAGTTGCATCTCTAACTGCTGTAACCATTTGTTCAAACCGTTGCTGTAAATATGACATAATTGACTTCCTTTCGAATAATTGAAATAACGTTATCTATACGAATTTATTTTTTAAGCTGCACCTTGTTCTTTTACAGCAGATTTAAGAATATTACTAGTTCTAAATGATACAACGCGCCTAGCATCAATAGGATATTCTTTTTTGGTTTTTGGATTACGCCCAATTCGCGCTTTTTTATCACGTAGAATAAAATTACCAAATCCAGGTACTTTCACTGGATCCCCAGCTTCTAAGCTTTTAATTATTACCTCAAAAAAATCTTCAACAAATTTAGCGGCTTCCATTCTTTTTAATGATGAAGAATCCATTACCTTTTGAATTAGATCACTCTTAGTTAGTGTCGTCATTTTTGTCCTTTCAAGAGCGTTGCTCAGCTTTAAAATTATTTTTTACTACATTAATTATATTGTTTATACTTGTATCAATTTCATCATCAGTCAAATTCTTATCTGCCTGAAATACAAAATTAATTGCTACACTTTTTGTACCAGTAGCAACATTAGCACCCTCATAGACATCAAATACATTTAATGCCTGTAAATACTCTGTATTACTACTCTTTATAACATCTAAAACATTGCCAACAGCTAAACTTGTTGGAAATATAAAAGCAAGATCTCGTTCTACTTTTTGAAATTTGCTTAGTTTTTTTAGTTCCAAAGTCTCAATATTATTCTTTATGGAATCAACATCCAGTTCAAACAAATAAGGTAGCTCTGGCAGCCCAAGCTCTTGTCCAATCTTCGGATGTAACTGACCTATAATTCCAATTTCATTATTAGAGATGTAAATTTTAGCACACCTGCCACTATGAAATATATGAGAATCATTACAAACTTCAAATCTTAAATTTTTATGATCTGATAATAATATATTTACTACATGTTTGATATCATAAAAATCAGCATTTTTTGAAGCTACAGACCAGTTTGGACTAATAGCATTACCATAAAGTAATCCAGATAGCTTAAGTGGCTGTAATTCAACATCTTCGCCATGAAATACTCGAGACAACTCAAATAACCGAACATGTTTATGTCCACGGTTTAGATTATTTTGTAAAGACTTAACCAAATCAGCAATTAAAGACGTATGCATTACATTAAGCCCCGCAAGTGGATTTTGTAATTTTACCGCTTCAATACCATTTTTCCCAAGTAAAGCTTCATATTTTTCTTCAATAAATGAATACGCAACTATTTCATTATACCCCATAGTTACCATACAATTTTTTAGTTTCGCAAGCGTAAACCCTTGGCAATCATTTAAGCTATGACTAGCTATTGGCATAATAGCTTCAATATTATCATAGCCATAAATTCTAGCAACTTCTTCCACTATATCTTCAGCTATATTAATATCAAAGCGATAGCTAGGAGCTACAACGTTTAAAACATCACCATCACTAGTAATTGTACACCCTAGTTTTTTTAGAATTAAATTGATATCCTCTATAGCCAAATTAGTACCAATTAGTTTATTGATTTTAGAATATTGTACACTAACTGAGCCCTTTGGTTTTAAATTTGATATATGTATAATTTCACCTAAATTACCACCGCAATATTTAATTATTAAATTAGCTGCATATGATAGTGCCTTATGTTGTAAATTAGTATCTACACCACGTTCAAAACGATATGCTGAATCTGAACTAACCCCATATTGCTTAGCTCGTCCTGCAATTATTCTTGGTTCAAAAAAAGCACTTTCTAGAATAATTGAAGTTGTATCATTGTTTACACCAGAATCAAATCCACCCATAACTCCAGCTATTGCTGCTGGATTATTATTGCTATCACAAATTAATAAAGTATCATCTTTTAGTTTGGCATCACTTCCATCAAGTAGTTTTAACTCTTCACCATTTTTAGCTTGGCGTACCTGTAAACACGCCCCGACTTTAGCACTATCAAAAGCATGAAGTGGTTGCCCAAGAGTTAGCATTACATAGTTAGTAATATCGACAATTGGAGAAATAGATCTAATACCACTACAACTAAGTCTAGTGTAGATTTCTTCTGGTAACTTAACTTTATTGTTTACACCACTTATATTAATTACCATATAGTTAGGGCAGTAACTGGCGGCATCCATAACAACATTTACTTTAGAATCAGTTGTTGGTTTTGGCTCATTAATTTCTATAGGTTTTATTTTATAATCAGTAAGTGCAACTATTTCTCTAAGTAGCCCCAACAGTGACAAACAGTCTCCCCGATTAGGGGTAATTTTAAATTCAACTACTTGGTCGCTTATATTATTGTCATTAAAAGCTTCAATACCTTCAATTTCAATTCCTGCATTAGTTAGTTTTTCAAAAACCTCATCCCAATTAGGGGTGGTTTCAAAATAACTTTGAATCCAATTTAAAGACAAACGCATTACATCTCACCTCTAAATTGGTTTAGAAAATCCAAATCATTTTCAAACATTAGACGTAAATCATTTATACCATAACGTATCATAGTAAAGCGATCAATCCCCATACCAAAAGCAAAACCTGAATACTCATTAGGGTCAATATTCATATAGCGTAGCACACTAGGATGCACCATTCCACATCCCATAACCTCTAGCCATTTACCCGATTTTGATTTAATATCAACTTCAGCAGATGGTTCGGTAAAAGAAAAAAACGAGGCTCTAAAGCGTAATTCAAGACTTTCATCATCAAAGAATTTACGTAGAAATTCAATTACCAGACCTTTTAGATTAGCAAAGCTAATCCCCTTCTCAATCCACAAACCTTCCATCTGGTGAAACATTGGTGAATGGGTTGCATCCATATCAACACGATAAACCCGCCCTGGTACAATTACTTTTATTGGTGGTTTACGCTTTTCTGCATATCTCACTTGCATTGGAGAAGTATGGGTACGTAGGACATTGTTACTACTAGTATAAAAAGTATCTTGCATAGCTCGTGCTGGATGATTATCAGGTATATTTAATGCCTTAAAATTATAATAATCTGTCTCAATCTCAGGACCATCAGCAACATCAAAGCCTAACTGCCCAAAGATATCCTGCATTCTATTTAGAGATAAAGATATTGGGTGCAAAGTTCCAAGATTATTACCTCTGGGAGACAGAGTAACATCAATAGTTTCTGATGCAAGTTTACGCTGTTGTTCTTGTTTTAAAATATATTCACGCTGTTTTAGGATAAGATCTTCAGCATAATTTTTTTGCTGATTAATTTTAGCACCAAACTCTTTACGAGATTCAATAGGCAGATCTTTCATGCCTTTCATTTGTGATGATATATGACCCAAAATCTTTGATTTTAATTGATCAAGGTCATGAATCTTATTAGTATTAGATAATTGATTAAGCAAATCTTGTAATAGCGTATCCATCGGTATAGCTTCTAATAGTATAAAAAAGGAGGCTAACATGAGCCTCCAGATAAATTGTTACTGCTTTTAAAAGCACTAAAAGTACTTATTAAGCTAAATTAGCTTTAGCAATATCAACGAACTTAGCAAATGTAACTTTATCATGAGTTGCTAAATTTGATAGAACTTTTCTATCTACAGAAACACTAGCTCTAGACAAGCCGTTAATAAAGCGGCTATAAGTCATACCTAGTTCACGACAAGCAGCATTAATACGCACAATCCATAAGCTTCTGAACTGACGCTTTCTTTGACGTCTGTCACGATAAGCATATTGACCAGCTTTCATTACAGCTTCTTTGGCTACACGGTATACATTACCACGACGACCACGATATCCTTTTGCAAGGGCTAATATTTTTTTGTGTCTTGCACGTGCAACAACACCACGTTTTACTCTAGTCATTATTCAATCTCCTTTTATTTACGCGTAGGGCATCATAGATTTTATACTAGCCACATCGCTTGGATTGACCATAACTGTTCCGCGTAGCTGTCTTTTATTTTTAGTGGTTTTTTTAGTCAAAATATGACGTTTGAAAGCCTGAGAACGTTTAATTCCACCGTTACCCAGAAACTTGAAGCGCTTCTTAGCACTTGATTTAGTTTTCATTTTAGGCATGTAAGCCCCTTTTTATACTTGTTTTTATTCGGATGCAGGTGATTGAATTTAATCAATACTTCAGGAACCACACATCCACCATTTAAGGGGGAAATTATAGCATAAAAGATTTATTAAAATCAAATCTTTAAACAATAATTTTTAAAATCCGCGATAGATTGAGCTTCAATTAAACCCATGCTCTAAATATAAAATAATAAACAATTAAAATAAAATTTATTTTTTGTGATTCTGAAGAAAATAATTTATACATAACGACTCTCCATTTAACTAAATCTGTGCTCAGCCAATTTTTCAAATTTAGATACCATCTACTAAAATTTTATCTACAAAATGAGTAGTAATAACCTTGCTCAATATAATAATTTAATTGCGATATACTTCCTTACGATTCCCCACGTCAATAATTAGTATAGTTAGTTGCTCATCTTTAATTTCACAAACAAGCCTGTAATCCCCCATCCGATATTTCCAAAACCCGGAGAAACCACCAACAAGAGCCGCGCCCCAGAGTCTTGGATTTGGACAACCCAACAACCTATCATCCACCCACGATAGTATACGCTTTACAACTTGCCGCTCCATCTTACGAAGTTGTCTCCCTGCTTCACTACTATATACAATTTTATAACCCGAATTCACGCTTCAATTCTTCATGAGAAATTGTTGGTTCATTTTTTGCTAGAATTTTTTTGGCTTTTATATAATCTTTTAAATCTTCTAAATAAACCAAAAGGGCATCAGCAACTAACTTAGATTTTGGAGTATCTAACTCTTTAGAACATAATAAAAGGCTATCTTCTATATCTTTTGGTAAACGAATACTAAACATACTAACCACCTTAAACATAATACATTAGTATTACATTTTATCATATATATACATATTATAGCAAAATTTTACAAATAAAACCCAAGAACTGTAAATAGCAACAATTATTTATAATATTGAATAAATTATTAAAATGATGATCCTTCAGTCTTAAGAAACTCCAGCTCTTCTGAAGTAGACTTGCGTCCTAAAATCTCATTTCGGTGAGGATAACGCCCAAATTTATCTATGATTGTTTTATGTTTTAGCTCAAACTCAAGATTTCCATCTAATTGTAAATTCTGGTAAATTTTAACGGCTTCTTCATGAATTAGCACTGACTCACTATGCATAAAAGGTAAATAGGCAAAACTTCTCATTGTTGGCGCGAGTTGCAGATCTAATTTCTGGTGAATAATATTTTGCGCAAGAACAAGTGCTATCGGATCATAAGCAAAAGATTCTTTAGTATTACGATAAATATTTCGCGAGAATTGATCAATTACAATTATTTCAGCTAATGCCCCGAATGCATTATTACGCCAAGCCCATAACTCTCCAGTAACGGCAGCTTTATGAATATTACCAAATCGAGTACGGATCAAATCATCAAATTCCTGATCTTTACTCCACCATTTTGATGGACTTATTTCCTTAAACCAAAAGTCAATTATTTGCATATAGTTATCAATATTGTTTTTCAAAATTATTTTCCTTAAAAAATTTATTATATAGCACTATGGTGTATTGTTAAAAAATGGACGATGAAGCATCCCTGACTGTACATACTTCATATAGTTGCCCATCTCATTTTTATACTTAATTGGCAAACGCGATTTATCAACTAGCATCACAACCGTTATTAATAAAAACAATACCAATAAAAAGCTAGTTAATTTTGGATACAAGGCCAATTGTTGTGCAACAATAATACAAATTAACGCACTCACCGTTAGCATATAATTAAGCCCAATATGAGCAGAGTATGATTGATACAACCAAAATAATAAAATAATATAAATTATAAATATTATACATTTATTATAAACATTATTCATGATAGTTATTTTTTTTACATACTTAAAATATGCCATCAAAAGCAACAGTATATGTAGCACTCCAAATACGCAACTACCAAGATAAAACCACATCCCACGTAATCCATGACGACTTGCAGTATTAATCGCATTTTCGCTACCTACCCATTTATGTGAATTTAACTGGTAACTAAAAGATATCCAATGATTTTGATAATTCCATACTATTACCGGCGAAAAGATAGCAAGTGCTATTATCATTCCTATATATAAATGCGGTGATAGGTAAATCTTCCTAAGATCTTTATTAATTGCAAAAAACATCATTAGAGCAAAAAGTAATATTACTACATTGTATTTAGCTAGTAAACCAAACCCAATAGCGATACTAATAAAATATATATAGCAAGTTTGTTGATATTGTATCCACCGAAATACCATATAGAGTATTAGTAAGGAAAAAAACACCTCTAAGCCATCAAGTGTCATACTAACAGCGATAAACCTTGTGGTAGCAAATGGATACATCAGCCATAACAGTGCCGCAGTAATTGCAGCATTTCTGGAACTAATACGACTCACAATCTTATATAGTAAATAGCTACTACCATAAGTACACAAAATAGAAATTAGATTTATAGAAAAGAAATTATTTCCAAAGATATGCGTTGACACCCAAAGTAGATAAGCAATCATTGGTGGACCATCAAAGTATGATAGCTCTAGATGCTGACTCCATGTCCAGTAATAATAGCTATCATTAGCTGGAAACACAAAAAAAGCGGATATAAATAATATTAGTGCACTAATTTGCCAGTATCTTTGCATAAATAGATTATTATTCATTAGTAGCATCTTTTATTAAATATTGACTAACTCCAGAATGAGCCACTATAAAATCTTTATCATTTAAACGTGATAATAGCATACCCATATTGTCTCTTTCGTTACCTCTATCAGAGTTTTTATGCCATAGATGAAGCACAGGAACAGCAAAGCGTCCATCTTTTATCTTAATACCACTATGCAAAAATCTAACAAAAAGATCAGCATCTTCATGCCCCCAGCCAGTGAATGACTCGTCAAAACCATTAATCGCTAGAAAATCATTACGCGAAACAGCAAAATTACATCCCTTAGGATATTTCCAGTTAGTATCCCTTGAATATCTCCACCGACCATTACCAAAGCGTAAGCTTGGTAGCAATTTATTAACTTTTTTAGTAATCTTCGCAATTGACCACTTAAAGATATTCCATCCAAAAATCTGATTAATTTGGTTTGGATTATCTAATAGATACTTCGTATATGATTCTGATAATAACACCCTATTACCCGCAACAAAATAACCATTTTCACGTAGTTTCATTTGTTCATAAATATAATCCAGAAAAGGTATACAATCCCCATCAAGAAAGAGTAAATACTCACCAACTGATAGAGCAACTGCTTTATTTAAAATCATACTTTTTTGAAACCCGTTATCAGCATGCCAAATATGCCGGATACGCGAATTGATAGCACTATATTTTTTTACAACATCAAGCGTACTAGACTTTGAGCCATCATCCGCAATAACTATTTCGACATTTGGGTGCTTATCCAACTGAACAACTAGATTTGCCAAAATAACTTCTAGTGCATCTGGCCAATTATAAGTTGCAAGGATTATACTAGTATCAATTTTAGTCATAATTTTGCTCCAACTCTTTAAATGCTTTAATTACATTATCAGCTGTTAAATCATAAATCTTCTTAGTTGGGGTTTGCACACAAATTTGATGTATACTCCATGGATGCCAAGCTTCAATATTTTGAGCATGAAATAATCCAATACAATGCATTTGTAAGCTAGCTGCAATATGAAGTAAGCCACCATCAGCCCCAATATAGTATTTATATTTAGCCATAGTATCAGCAATATTAAATAAATCACCATCAGTATACAAGCTAACATTTAAAGAGTCAAATTGTGACAAAAGCTCACTCGCACGAACAAGCTCGTCATTCGTAGCAATCACAAGTACTTTTTTGCCTAATTTGACTAAATCTTCGATTATAACTCGAGCTAAAGATGAAGGTATATAACGAACTGTATCACGCCTACCTGAAATATTAACTACAATCGTTTCAGTGTCTTTTTGATGATACTCTTCAGGATCAAAATTCTCAGTATAAAAATAACTATGCTTATCTAGTGTTATAGTATTAGGAATATTTAATATTCGTAGCCCAAACTTGAGTAAATTAAATTGGTTGATAACTTCATGAATAGAGTTATCATATTCTAGATAATTGTATTTTAAACTTAGTGATGTAAATCTGCAAAACATTTTAGAACGTATACTTTTAACCCCTAGTCTATGACCAAAAACCCTAGGACTATCTATATGTTTTAATAATTTATAGGTTTTGAAATCACGATTTAGCATAAAAACCGCAGTATATTTATTTTGTTCCAAGCTTTGTAAAACTTGATGATTATTTAGTTTTTCTTCACTTGAAACTGGTATTTTATATAAATAATACTGATTATCTAGATATTTATTATATTGAAAGGCAGCAAAATTATATTCATAACAAAGTATATCAATCTGTACATCCGGTAATTGTTTTAACATCCGAATAAACGTGGAACTTAAAACACTATCACCTAGAAAGTCAGTTCTTACTACCAAAATACGCATTATTTATATCCTAATGTTGCCAAAGCATTTATTACTGCAACGGGGCTTATTTCGTAAGAGCTAGGAGCGCTTATAGCTACACTATCAGGAGTCCATGGATACCAACGCGGTTTGATATCGTCATTAAATAAGCCTATACATTTTAAGTTTAGGCCTGAGGCAATATGGAGTAATCCACCATCAGCACCTATATAATATTCATAACTATTTAGCTTATTAGCTACTGTAAATACATCATTATCAGAGATAATTTCAGGTCTCTCAACATTATCTTCCACTATTTTGCTTACAATATCATTAGCGATATGAATATCGTTAGATAAAGCCACTATCCCAATCTTATTACCATCTTTAATTAGTGATAATAGAATACTCATTAACATTGATGGTAGAATGGTTTTTTGTTCTGCTGGTTTACCAGAAATATTAATTACTATTGATTTTGGAATTTTTGCAACTGGTTTAATATTTTTAGAATATAGTGTACATCTATTGGATAACGGAGCTAATTTTGGAAGTTTTAGTTTTTCTAAACCAGATTCAAGTAAATCTTTTAAATTAAGTAGCTCATGCTTAGATAAATCATATTTTACATAATTAAATTTACGTAGTTTAGCAGAAATCCATTCAAAAATTCTTGAGTCAATTCTAAAATCAAATGCTAGGTTAAATCCAAACCGTTCCCTAGATTTTCCAAGAAGCGCCATTTTTTGTAAGCGACGTCTAGCCTGCAACACAAATACTGCATCATATTTTTCATTTGCACATACTGTTTTATAAAGGCTATACATTTCTTTTTTATCTTCAACATTACAATTAAATACCTTCCTTACATAAGGATTGTCATCATAATAACGATAGCTATAATTAGATGCAAATACATCAATATTACAAGTAATAGTCTTAAATAATGCTTCTATTGCTACTTGAGTAATAATAGCATCACCCATTTTATCAGGTCTAACTATCAAAAAATTCTTCAATTACAACTCTCCGTCAGTATCTTGTTTGCGTGATAATGTCAAAACGCTAGCATAAGTTAAGACTATAAAAAACCAATAAATTAAACCACGCGACCCATTAATCTCATCATCAACCATGTTTTTCATAATAATTACAAAGATCATAAAGAATACCGCAAGTCCATATTTCTTGCTGCGTTCGTATGATATACGACATATCTTATAAAAAAATAATAACATTAATACTAAGCCTATTACCCCAGCCTGTAACCAAAGGTCTAGAAAATAATTATGACCATGAAGTGCAATATTTGGATCAGTTGCAAATATATCATTAGATATAGGAAATTTTTTGGTATAAAATAGTGCTACCACTTTCTGACCTATACCTACACCATGAATTGGAGAATAAAACATTTTTGCTAACCAATATGAATAAATATTCATTCTCTCTGATACATGCAAATTATGGTGCAATAAATTTATTAAAATAAATTTCAAAGCAATTACTATAATAATAAGGCCAATTAATAATTTATAAAAAGCAATTTTACTCTTTATTAATCCCCAATACATAAACCCCGCCAAAAACAATACAAAATAAAATGCATTATCTTTTAGAACCAATCCAGCAATTAAATTTAATCCAATTATTACTGTTTTATTACGAAGGTTCTGATTAAAAAACATTGTATACACCATCATGCATAACGACAATGTACTATTAGTCATACGTCCACCACCAATACGACTTGCAAAAGAAAACAACCAGATATCTTGATAACCGCTTAAACTGTAAGCTCGTATGCAAATTGATAAAACAAATAATATTATAGATAAAACAAAAAGATAGTTATGAATATTTTTATTGATAACTCGAGAATTAACTAAACTAAATAACAGTAACGGTGGAATAAGTAAACTAGTTAAGCTTTGAAATGACAATCTAAAATTTACACTTAAAATTGTAACTATTATGCACCAGATAAAATATATTATAAAATATTTAATAAAAACTTTATCATATTTTTCGTGAGAGTAATTTATTATTCCATATAAACAAATTAATTCCAGTATTACATAAATACATACATGGTTAATATTAGTAAATGGCATTACCAAAAATAATATTAAAATCATATATTCTAAAAATCTCTGATTAATAAAACTTTTTAATTTCATAAACTACTTTGTCAAAAATATTATTTATTAGGATAAAAAATTGGATTGCGCCAGTTCCAATATATTCGCCGAAGCTGTTGTATTGGGCGAACTAATTCTCTAATTAATTTAGTTATGCTAACTGGCTTTGGCAAATATTTTCTATCTACTGTTCCTATTTCAGATGGAATCTCACTTTCCCCAATAGCTTCAGGATTAACACAATATGCACGTAGCCCATGTATCAATGAAAGATCCATATACATATCTACAGGTTCATGCCATTTTTTGGCATAATATACAAATGATTTAGCTGCTTTAGGATTAATAGCGTATCCCTGAGCACCACTTGGAAAATGAGTATATAAATATAAATTATCAGACAACTCTAATTTTTCCCGATGTTTTAATAATACCATTAAGCGAATATATTGTAATTTGTCAAGGTATTTTTCTAATGTAGTAATAGATTTTTTAAAATCCTGACCTAATATAACATCATCTTCTAATACTATTATTGGTTCATTTAATTCAATACATTTCTGCCATAAAGAGAAGTGGCTCGCAAAGCATGCAATTTCATTATTAGAATGATTTTTTGCAAACCCAGCTCTACCTGTAATTTGATTATAAAATTTACTTTTGGCTACTTTTGATAACCATTTTCTATCAAGATTTCCACCATCAATAGCACTAAAAAACTCACAGTCTAAACCAATTTTATCAAACTGGCCCTGCATATATTGTTTACGATCTTTGCTTCGATCCAAATTAATAATAAATATCTTCATCGTGTCTCCAATTTTTTTTGCTTAGAAGCATTAGCTATATAATTATCACAATACCAAAACTCACCGATATTCTTACATATCGCTGGGTTATTTTTGGCATAACTGACCATATCTTTTATATATTCATCATACGGTGCATTCTTATCATGATTCTCAAATATTATTACACAATTTGGATATGTGAGAAATTGATCATACGGTAAATTTATAACAACCCCTAAATAACGCATTAGATGAACCTCGCGAACTAATACATGTGGATAAACATTACCACCAGCACAAATATTCTTACCCTTATAGTCATTTTGTAATTTTGCGTAGAGTTGATTGAAACCCTTGTTTTCTTTTATATCAATATGAAAGAAATGAAGCTCAGTACCACCCCATAGCGGAGTAGTTAGTATTATTAGCAACACTCCCCATAAGGCAATTAGCTTTTTTGAATAGTTTCTAGCAAATTTCCCAGCACAAAATATTATTAACCCCAGAATAACTAAAGCATTTAGGGCTATTGGGTAATAATTTAGTAATATATGTCCTTGTATGCTTGGTCCAGAACTAAGAAATAGAATAAGTGGCAGAATACTCATTAGTAAAACCATTGGATTTAATAATGGTATGAATAAAACCGGAGAATATAACCACCAAAATCCTGAGCTTTTATTAAAAGAATAACTTAAAATTTTTATTGGGTACGTAAGATATGAGTGTATTATTTCCTCTTTGGTACTACCCCACATTGCCCAATGATCAAGAGTACTGATTTGGGTCATATGACTTTTTAGCATAAAATACGGCTGTACTATGTGCAAATTTATATATATCACAGCAATAGTTGGTAATATGGTTATTATTGCAAACCGAAAATCTTTTTTTATAAATAGGTAAGCACTAAACCCTAAAAGATATAAAGGAGCATCTTCTTTTATTGACAAAAACAATAATAATGAAATAATGAAATATAACAATCCTCTTTTTAGATAAGCATGATACAGTATAAATACTGCTAAGGGATAAAACAATTCTGGCATAAATCCATCTTGAGTAGCATTTAGCGGTGAAATATAAAAATATACTACAAATAATAAAGAAAATAAATCATTTAAATTAAGTTTCTTACAAATTAACCATACAAATATTCCTGATAACCACATAGCTGTGGCAATCATAACTAACAACGTCTGAGTGAAAGGAAATAGCGCATAGATTGGTAACAATAGACACAAAATATAATTTTGGTGGGTTGCAAAATGATAATAATTTACACTTGTTGCAAATCCAATATTTCCACGAATGGTTTCTTGCATCATTGTATCAAATATGCTATGATCAATTTCATTGATATTAAAAGAGTAATATTGGGATAGCTGAGAGTATATAAAAGCAAACAAAGCTAGAGTATAGAATACCATTAATGCTTTTTTAGAAAATACTATCGTATCAATTATCGAAAACAATTTATTTGTATAAGTATAGGCTAGGAAGAGTATAACTAGAACATAATCAAGATTTCTAACTGATGAGTCATCAAAAAAAACTGCAAATAAGACAGGTATAACAAATAATGAAGACCAGAAATAAACAATAATGTCTGAATTAACGGACTTTATAGTGAGATTACTAATTTTCATAAAAATCCTATTTTTTAATAATCGTGCTCTAATTACGCGTTATTAGGGCAAGGGAATTGATCCCAGCATCCTGCTTCGATGACTAAGTTAATCGCTTCGATGACGTTATAGAGTTCTGCTGTCTCGTTCTTATTTCGTCATCCCAAACATGAACTATTTGCTGTTTCGATGAGAGTTTGGGATCCATGCTCTAATAAGCTATTATGGCAAGGGCATTGATCTCAGCATCCTGCTTCGATGACCGTAAAGGCTATTTCGATGACGAAGCATCCATAATTACTTGCCGGCTTTTTTCTTAGCAGCAATAACCATAATTGCGTTACGACCTTCAATCTTCGGTTTTTGCTCAATAACTGATTCTTCAATCAAATCCTGCTCTGCACGTTCAAGATAACGAAGACCTAACTCCTGATGTGCCATTTCACGTCCACGGAATTGCACAATAAATTTAACCTTATCACCATCTTCTAAAAATCTTCTCGCATTTTTTAGTTTAATCTGATAATCATGATCATCAGTAACTGGTCTTAGTTTAACTTCTTTAATTTGGACTTGTTTTTGTTTCATTTTCATCTCATGAGCCTTTTTTTGCTCACGATATTTGAATTTTCCAAAATCCATTATTTTACATACTGGGGGATTGGCATTTGGCGATATTTCTACCAAATCCACCCCTAAATCAGACGCTCTTTGTAGCGCTTCTGTCAGGGTAATTACACCTAATTGTTCACTAGTATCATCAATAATCACTCGAACTGTTGATGATGTAATCGAATCATTGATCCGCGGTTGTTTTTCAGTACTTATAGCACTCTCCTATTAAATTAAAAACAATTGATATCAAAGTAGCATCTACTATTTATTCACTCAAAGATTGAATAAATGTATTCACCGACATACCGCCCAAATCACTACCATCACGACGTCTAACAGTAATTGTAGCAGTTTCTACTTCTTTATCACCAATAATTATCAAATAAGGTATTTTTTGTAACGTATTTTCACGAATTTTATACCCAATTTTTTCATTACTTAAATCAATATTGCATCTAAAACCACTTGCAATTAATTGCTTTTGTAAAGATTGTGCATATTCTCTTTGTTTTTCAGAGATATTTAGTACCGTCATCTGAACAGGAGCTAACCACAAAGGCAAATCTCCAGCGTGATGTTCAATCAGTATACCCATGAAACGCTCTAAACTACCACATATAGCACGATGCAGCATAACCGGTACTTTTTTAGAGCCATCTTCTGCTATATATGAAGCTTCAAGTCTATCTGGCATAGAAAAATCTAATTGTACAGAACCAGTAGTCCAAGATCTACCAATACAATCTTTTACTTCAAATTCGATTTTAGGACCATAAAAAGCACCCTCACCTGCCATTACCTCAAAAGCTAATCCTTTAGCATTTAGAGCATCAGCCAAAGACTTTTCAGCCTTATCCCATACTTCTTCTGCACCAATACGTTTTTCTGGCCTAGTTGACAATTTTACCGCAATATCAGTTAATCCAAATCTACCATAAACCTCAAATAACATATCAATAAATAGCATAACTTCACTTTGGATCTGATCTTCAGTACAAAATATATGCCCATCATCTTGAGTGAAATTACGCGTACGCATTATCCCATGAAGCGCACCTGAGGCTTCATTTCTATGACATGAACCAAATTCAGCCAAACGAATCGGTAATTCACGATAACTAGTTAGGCCTTGTTTGAAAATCTGTACATGACATGGGCAGTTCATTGGTTTTACCGCGTATTGTTTGTCATTAGTCTCCAAACTAAACATATCTTCACGGAACTTTTCCCAATGCCCAGATTTTTCCCACAAACTTCTATCTACAATCTGCGGAGTTTTAACTTCTTGGTATCCATGCTTAATATACATAGTTCGCATATATTGTTCGATTACTTGCCATAGCGCCCACCCCTTAGGATGCCAAAACACCATTCCTGGAGCTTCATCTTGCAAATGAAATAAATCTAGCACTTTACCAATCTTACGATGATCACGCTTTTCTGCTTCTTCAAGCATTGTCAGATACTCTTTAAGCTCATCTTTAGCTCTAAAGGCAGTACCATAAATACGTTGTAACATTTCGTTATTAGAGTCGCCTCTCCAATAAGCACCTGCAACTTTCATTAATTTAAAAGCTTTTAGTTTACTAGTACTAGGCACATGGGGTCCACGACATAAATCAGTAAAATCACCTTGAGAATATAGAGAAATAATTTGATCTTCTGGAATTGCCGAGATAATCTCTACTTTATATTTTTCACCAATCGAATCAAAATATTTAATAGCATCATTCCGTGTGTATTCTTGACGCGTAACTGGGATATTGGCTGAAACCAGACTCTCCATCTTTTTTTCTATTTTTTGTAAATCTTCAGGAGTAAAAGGACGCTCATAACTAAAATCATAATAAAAACCATTTTCAATGACTGGACCTATTGTCACTTGAGCTTCTGGATAGAGTTGCTTCACTGCTTGAGCTAATAAATGCGCTGTTGAATGGCGTATTATCGATAGAGCTTCGCTGTCTTTTTCAGTAATTAGTTTTAGAGTTGCATCAGCATTTATTACATAACTAACATCTTTTTCTATACCATCAACAATTCCAGCAATTGTAGCTTTAGCAAGACTAGGACTAATACTTTTTGCAATATCCAAAATACTAAGAGGATTATCAAAGCTACGTACTGAATTATCTGGTAGTTTTATATTTAACATAAACCGCAACTGTTCCCTTATTGAAAATCTATTTACTGATTCGTCGTCATTCCAGCATTTTTTCCGTCATTCCAGCGGAGGCTGGAATCCATTAATTATATTATCTCCGAATTTTATCATAATTTAGTCTCATTTAGTTTATAATATATCATTAAATAATATTTATAGGATACAAAATGGAACAATTTCGTGGAACTACTATTGTGTCAGTTCGTCGCAAAAATTCAGTTAGTCTAGGTGGAGATGGACAAGTTACACTTGGTAGTATAGTAATTAAATCTACCGCACGTAAAATCCGCCGCTTATACCACAATCAGGTTATTGCTGGATTTGCCGGTGGAACTGCTGATGCTTTTACCCTATTTGAACGCTTTGAAGAGAAACTGGAAAAACATCAAGGTCATCTACTACGTTCAGCAGTAGATCTTGCCAAAGACTGGCGAACCGATAGAATGCTAAGACGTCTTGAAGCAATGCTAATAGTTGCCAATAAAGAAAATAGTTTGATTATTACTGGTAATGGAGATGTTTTAGATCCAGAACATGGAGTAGCTACCATTGGTTCTGGTGGTGCTTATGCATATTCTGCTGCAAGAGCAATGTTGGCTCATAGCACCCTAAGCGCAGAAGAGATAGTCAAACAATCACTAGTTATCGCTGGTGAAGTATGTATCTACACAAACCAAAACCATTTAATTGAAACTATTACTTGGTAGATAGCCAAGTTACCAAGTCATTAGTAAATGAGTTGGTAACTTCATTAGCACCATTTATATAGCCCGCTGGACTAGACTCAACCGCTGCAGTTTCAATAAAGGTTTTATTTTTAATAACTGTATTATTAGTATTATCAATTAATTGAGTATACACCTTGAGATTCATATTACTTGAGCCATTAATAATCACCTGTTTGAAATCCATCACCTGACTCGCCAGGCGATATTTGGCTGTAACCATAAACTCGCTACCACTAACATCGCTATAAATACATGATTTTTGTAGTTTTTGTAAGATTGCTTGATTAAACATCTCACTTGGCATTGCTGCCCACTGACTTAGTGAATAACTACTTAGCTGATATTGTGCAACTGAATAATACATGCCTCGACTATCAAAAGGCGTAAACACGCGTACTGGCGACACTTGCAAAATAGCTGCATTTGACTCAGTTTTACAAGATATTTCATCAGTATTGGTCGTGGTAATCTGATATTCTTTTACTTCTGGGGTCACAACTGGTGACAATATACTACATGAACTAAGCAATATAAGTGTACTAATTAGTGTAAGATTTTTTTGCATAATTTATTCTCCTGGACCTTTAACACCCGGGGCTTTGCCACGTACTACTACTGATGGGTTTTGGTTTAATATAATTAAAAATTGTTGTAATTCCTGAGTTACTTGATTCATGTTTGTAATTGTTTGGTTGAGATTAGGTAATAATACCGTATTTACATTTTGCATAGTATTATCCTGTAACCCCAATATCAACTTATTAGTATTATTTGATGTTATTGCAAGTGACTTAGTTAAATCACTAATATTCTCAAAAGTTTGGTTAAGTTTCACACTATTTTGTTTAATATTTTCTAAAACAGCAACTAAATCACTCAAGCCTTGATCAATCTTGCCAGTATTTTTAGCTATTGATGTTGATATCTTATCCAAGTTATTAAAAGTATTACTCAAGTGATCTAAATTATCATCAGCCAATAATATCCTCAATTGACTAGAAATATCTTGTACATTAGAAGTAAAAGATTGGGCTTGTTCAGTTAAGTCATATAATAATGATGGCTGAGATGCAATCTGTGGATATGGTGGAGTATTATTTACTACCAAATTAGTTTTACTTACAGAAGTTTTTGGTAGACGAAGATCTATATATGACATCCCCGTTATTCCCTGAGCTTTTAGGATTGCATAAGTATCAGTATTGATGCTTACAGTTGATAGAATATTTAGTGATACTATAACATTTCTAGGATTATTACTATCTAATTCTACATTCTTAACCTTACCAATTTCAACTCCATTATACTTTACAACAGAATTCATAGAAACACCATCAACTGGCTCATGAAACACTGTTTGATATATATTGTAGGTTTTACGATTAGTGCTCGAAAACCACAACCAGGTGCTGATCAAAAATGTAGTAACTATAACTACAAATAAGCCAACAGCTAAGTATTGCCGATTATCATTCATTGAACGCCTCCATCTTTTTGCTCTAAATGAGCTTGTTTTGTCAATCTACCCCGTGGGCCATTAAAATAGTCATACAACTGCGGTATTTCTTTACAATTTGCCGCTTTAATAACAGTATCATGAAATAGGACTTTCTTTTCTCCAAGATATACTATCTCATCTGAAATACTCCAGATACTATCCAAATCATGGGTAATCATAATTACCGTTAGACCCAACTGTTTTTGTAAATTAGAAATTAGCTCATCAAAATCACTAGCACTATTAGGGTCAAGTCCAGCAGTTGGTTCATCTAAAAACACTACTTTAGGATCCAATACTAAAGTTCTGGCTAGAGCAACCCTCTTTTGCATCCCTGGACTTATCTCTTTAGGAAATTTACTATAAGCTGATTCGGGTAATCCAGTTAATTTTAATTTCAAAGTAGCTATTTCCTTAATTGTTGCTTCTGAAAAATTAGTATATTCAACAAGTGGAAACATCACATTTTGTAATACTGTTAGCGATGAAAATAACGCCCCTTGTTGAAACATCATACCTATTTGGCTTAATACCAGCTTAGTATCTGCATCTTCAATATTATATTTTGATATTTCTTCACCATTAAGCAATATTTCACCTTCTGCAATGGGCTGAAGCATCAAAATCTCTCGTACTAAGGTGGTTTTACCGCAACCACTGGCACCAATTATAGTTATAATGCGATTTGGATAAATAGTAAGATTTAAATTTTTATGTACCCAAAACCCTTCAAATGATGTTCCTAAATTTTTAACTTCTATTATTGGTGAGTTGTTATCTTTCAAAACTACACCCCCAGAGTTTTAAAAATTATACCAAAGATAGCATCGACTACAACAATTAAAACAATCCCAGAAACCACACTTTTAGTAGTTGCTTCCCCAATGCTATTAGCATTACCTTTGACTCTTAGACCACAAAAGCATCCAATCAAAGCTACGATAAAAGCAAAAGCAACGCTTTTGATTAGACCGCAGGTATAATTATTAATAGAAACATAACTTTGCATTCTAGATAAAAATAGCGAATAATTAACATCAAGACTTGAATTTGAAACAATAGCCCCACCTAGCATGCTTGCCATATCAGCAACTGAAGTAATCAAAGGTACTGCTATCATAACCCCAAGAACTTTTGGCAATACTATTCTTTGCATAGTAGAAATCCCCATAGTTTGAAGGGCATCGATTTCTTCTTGAACTTTCCTAGTCCCAATTTCCGCAGTAATTGCAGCACCAGTTCTACCAGCAACTATCACCGCTGTAATTAAAGGCGATACTTCTTTTAACATTGCAATACCCAAGAAATTCACTATATATACATTAGCACCATAAGTAGTAAATTGTGGCGCCATTTGGTAAGCTAGAGTGATACCTAGTAAAAATGATAATAAACAAGCAACCCATAAGCCTTTAAGACCTGCATCATTTATCGTACGCGATACTTCACGCCAATCTAAATGAAGTGGGGATTTAATAAAACGAATTAAATTAAAACAAAATAAGCCAAAGAACGAAATTAGAGATAATGAAACTTTAAAACCATCAACAAGGAATCTGCCTAGTTTTGCTAATAATTTACTATTATCAGTTGGCTGTTTTGAAATCGGTGTATTTGATTGAGTATTAATTCGCTCATATAACTTACCATCACTAGAATTTAACTCTAGTTTAGTTAATTTGATCTTGTTTTTCTTGAGATATTCTACTAATCGTATAATAAAATAAACACCAGTGGTATCGATTTTATCAATATTGACCCCATTAACCGTAACTACTTTGGAATTTTTTATTTGAGATAACTTAGCATTAAAGCTTTTTTCATTAATAGTAGACCATAGCCAACTACCAGATAATATAATAGTCTCACCTTGCTGGCTAAATTCTGCCAGTGTATCTTGGACTAATTTCTGATTGGAGGATTCTTTATACATTCTACTACTATAAGTCTTACTAAAACTAACACCAGTGAATTATAACATAAGAGAACTAAGCATCTACAAGATTTAGCAACTTTGTAAGAGCCAAGTACATACTGGAAAATCATTTTATATTTATTAAGCTACTATTTTAACATTTTTGGTAAGCTCCAAGTGATATTCAAATGGCGTAAGTTTATTGTTAAATCGTTGATGTACTCGCTTCATGTTATACCAATGTAGA
>CANFGS010000021.1 GCA_947446595.1 Neisseriaceae bacterium
ACATTGGTATAACATGAAGCGAGTACATCAACGATTTAACAATAAACTTACGCCATTTGAATATCACTTGGAGCTTACCAAAAATGTTAAAATAGTAGCTTAATAAATATAAAATGATTTTCCAGTATGTACTTGGCTCTTACAGTTTGTAAAATAGTTGGCAATATTTACAGCATATATGGTATAGTTAATTCTTAACCTTAAACTTTTGGGAGAAATTTAAATGCTAGCTAGAATTATAAAATTAATACCACTATTTATTGTATCTTGTTCGTTACTGAGTGCATGTAATTCAGCTAAAAACAGCACAACACAAGATCAGCAATACCTTTATATAGCTAATGCATACGGTGAAAGCAACGTACCAGGCGGTAGCGTTGGTAGTGTATCGACGTATCAAGCTAATAATGGAACACTAACTCTAGTATCAACTGAAAGCACAGGTTATGCCCCAATCGCAATAACTATATCAGGTAATTATGCTTATGTTATTAATACATTATTTGAAAGCATTGAAAGCATTCCAAATGGCACTATATCAAGCTATAAAATTAATAACGGAATACTAACTCCAGTCTCAACAAAAAGTACAGGGTATCTCCCAAGTGCTATAGCTATATCAGGTAATTATGCTTATGTTACTAATGCATTAACTAATAATGATAGTAGTAGTGGTTTAGAGTCTGGCTCTATATCAATCTATCTAATTAATAACGGAACACTAACTCTAGTATCAACAGAAAGTACAGGAGCTGCCCCAACTGCGATATCTATATCAGATAAAGGTGATTATGCTTATGTCACTAATACAGTAAATCAATATGCTGTTGGTGAAGTATTAATGAAGCAAAAGAGTCGCTATGCTGTTGGTACAGTATCAACTTATAAAATTAATAATGCTAACGGTTTGCTAACACCAGAATCTACTATAAGTACAAACTATTTACCAATTTCAATTACTATATCAGACGACTATGCTTATGTAGTTAATTTATTAGCTGAGAGCGATGCATCCCCTGAAAGTATTGCTACAGCTATTGGCAGAATATCGACATACAAGATTAATAATGGTATACTAACTCCAGTATCAACAGAAAACACAGGGTATGCCCCAACTGCGATATCTATATCAAACAATTATGCTTATGTCACTAATGCATTGGGTAACAGTATATTAGAGGGTGTAAAGGGAAGTGTACGGACATATACTATTAATGATGGTAAACTAACTCCAGTATCAACTGTAGACACAGGTAATTTACCAGCCGCAATAAATATATTAGGTGACTATGCTTATGTTACTAATTCTTTAGGAAACACTGCCAATCCTGATTTCAGCATTAGTTTAGGCTCGATATCAACTTATAAAATCAATAATGGAATACTAACTCCAATATCGAATATAAATACGGAATATTGCCCATCAGGACTATTAACCTGTTCACTTTTTAGCATACTTGCTGCTGGCTATTAATCCTCCTAATTAAAAATATTGCAGTATGCTGGATCAACTCCAGCATACTACCTACAACTCTAAAATATAATAAATTAAAATACTTTCATCAAAGCTCTCAAATTCGACTAAAATACTAGTATTGAACAAAAAACCTCCCAAAAAATTGCGAGAAAAATTAACATTAGATAGGAGAAAATCGTACTATGGCACTAGTATCATTACGTCAAATTTTAGATCATGCAGCTGAGAATATATATGGGGTTCCAGCATTTAATGTAAACAACCTTGAACAAGTTCAAGCTATTATGGAAGCCGCACAAGAGACTAACTCACCAGTTATTCTTCAGGCTTCAGCTGGGGCTCGCAAATATGCGGGGGAAGAATTTCTACAACACCTGATTTTAGGGGCTATAGAACAATATCCAAACATTCCTGTAGTAATGCACCAAGATCATGGAGCATCACCAAGTGTATGTATAGAAGCAATGCAATTAGGCTTTTCCTCAGTTATGATGGATGGCTCACTACTTGCTGATGGTAAAACCCCAAGTAGCTATGAATATAATCTTGATGTTACCAAAAAAGTAGTTGAAATGGCTCATGCTATCGGTGTATCTGTCGAAGGCGAATTAGGATGTCTTGGATCCTTAGAAACGGGACAAGGCGGCGAAGAAGACGGGCAAGGTTTTGAAGGTACCCTTAGTATGAATCAATTATTAACTGATCCTAACCAAGCACAAGATTTTGTCAAACATTCAGGGGTTGATGCCCTAGCTATTGCAATTGGAACTTCTCATGGTGCTTATAAATTTAGTCGTAAACCAACTGGTGATATTTTAGCAATTGAACAAGTTAAAAAAATTCATGCAGCAATACCAAATACTCACTTAGTAATGCATGGCTCAAGCTCAGTACCTCAAGAATGGCTTAAAGTAATTCGCGATAATGGTGGGGTTATTAAAGAAACTTACGGTGTTCCTGTTGAAGAAATTCAAACCGCTATTAAATTTGGCGTGCGTAAGATTAATATTGATACTGATATTAGATTGGCAATGACAGGTGCTGTTCGTGAATATCTAAATAAAAAACCTGACTGTTTTGATCCAAGACAATATCTTATTGCTGCCAAAAACGCAGCAAAACAACTATGTCAAGATAGGTTTATTGCATTTGGATGTGCTGGTAATGCTAGTAAAATTAAACCTCAAAAACTAAGAGTTATGGCAAAAAGTTATTTATAATGAGCTACTAGATTAAGTAAATCTTTACCAAATCTAGTAAGTTTGACCTGACCTATACCATATATACCACTTAAGCCATCTATATCAGATGGTTTTTGTGTAACTATCTCATATACTGTTTTATCCGATAAAATCGCATGATGTGATACTTTATGGCTAACTGCTTTATTATGACGCCACATAACGATATCTCTATATAAGCGCTCTTCTATCTCTGTTCTTAACCAAATATCTGAGATAGAGCGTGTATTTGAATGAAATACTGATTTTGCTAAATGGATGTCTTCTTTACCCCTTAAAATAGGTAAAGATTTATCATTTAGTTTTAGATTACTGGTGTGATAATCTATATCAATTATTCCTTTACAATATAATTGCCTAATTGTACGCCTTAAATCCTTACTACTATATTCATTACATAGCCCAAAGGTAGATAGACGGTGATGCTCCCAGATTTGGATATTTATAGTTGATTTACCACGAAGAACGTCTACTATATGCGTAGTTCCAAATTTTTGATTCAAGCGATAAATAGTTGAAAGAATTTTCTGCGTCAAAATAGTAGCATCAATTAATTTTGGAGGATTGATACAATTATCACATTTTCCACAAGGTGCAATCTCTTCGCCTAATAGACTAAGAAGTTTTTGCACACGACAAGTATTCGTATCACAAAATTGGATTATTTTTTTTAATTTTGATAACTCGTACTTTTTCTTAAGTTCGCTTGCTTCAGATAGTATAATTCTTTGACTAATTTCTAGTATTTCTTTAAACCCAAAACTAACAATACTAATAGCACTCATGCCATCCCGACCAGCTCGTCCTGACTCTTGATAAAAGCTATCAATACTTGATGGCATGTCAAAATGGTATACAAACCTAACATCAGGTTTATCTATACCAAGCCCAAAAGCTATAGTTGCAACCATTATGTTATTATTACTTTGCAAGAATTCTGTTTGATTTATTTCTCGTATTTCATTACTAAGTCCAGCATGATAAGCTTTGGCTTTATAACCTTCATTAATTAGAAATTCACTTAAAGCATCAACCCGAGACCTAGAGCTACAATAGATAATCCCAGACTCAAGAAGATGTTCTTTTAGAAAATCAAGTAACTGCTTTTTACCATTGTTTTTTTCGTTCACCATATAGATTAAATTAGGCCTAAGAAATGAAGCACTAAATTGTGGTGATTCTTTAAGCCCAAGGTAGTGGAGTATATCAGTCTTGGTGTAGTGATCTGCTGTAGCTGTTAGTGCCAAACGTGGGACATTGGGAAAATTACGTGCCAAAACTGATAATTTTTGATATTCAGGGCGAAAATCGTGTCCCCAATGTGAAATGCAATGGGCTTCATCAATTGCAAATAGACTAACTTTGATATTAGCTATAAAACCTAAAAACCATTCTGAACTTGCCCGTTCAGGTGTAATATAAAGTAGTTTAATTTGCCCTTTACGGATATTACTAAATATATCCTGAATTTCTGGGTAATCAAGGTTAGAAGCAATATAAGACGCAGCTACCCCCAGTTCTTTTAGAGTAGCTACTTGATCTTGCATTAAAGAAATTAATGGCGAAACAACAATAGCTACACCATCTAAAACAATAGCTGGAATTTGATAGCATAATGACTTCCCACTACCAGTTGGCATTAATACAAAAGCATTGCCACCTGCAATTATTTGCTCTATAATTTGCTGTTGCTCTCCACGAAATGTGGCGTACCCAAATACTTGATTTAGGATACCATGAAGATCTTTATTTGAGTTCAATAGCTTTCTTAGTCGCAACATAGTAAATAATTATACCAATAATTATCATTGGTATACATAGCCATTGCCCCATTGATAAACCTGTTTTAGCGGTGAAACCCAACAAAAATGAATCAGGCTCGCGGAAATGTTCAATCACAAACCGAATAACACCATAGCCTATCATAAAGACTGCGGACACCTGCCCTACTTTACGTTGCTTAGTTGCATAAATCCAAAGAATTGCAAGTAGTATAAGCCCCTCTCCAACTGCTTCGTATAGTTCTGATGGATGACGCGGTAGCATTATTCCTGACTGCGGGAATACCATACCCCAAGGTAGATTTGGACTACATAATTTACCCCATAATTCGCCGTTGATAAAATTACCAATACGTCCAAAAAATAGAGCCGCTGGCATAAGTGGTGCTAAAAAGTCACTAATTTCAAAAAATCTGCGATGTAGTTTATGCGCAAATAAATATATAGCAACAAATACCCCAAGCATACCACCATGAAATGACATACCACCATCCCATGTTTTTAATATATTTAAGGGATGACTCAAAAAATAAACGGGTTGATAAAACAAACAATAACCAAGCCGTCCACCAAGCACTACTCCAAGCACACCATATGAAAGCATATCATCAATTATCTTAGGCGTAATAAATGGGTGTTGATATTTTTTAATCCACCACTTACCAACAAATAAAAAGAATAAAAACCCTAACATATACATAAAACCATACCAATGGATTTTAAATACACCAAGATTTAACATAACTGGATTAATTTGTGGATACATCAACATAAAATTTTATCACCTTTAATAAAATAAATGGTTAACAAATACAGTTAATTAGTAACTTTGTTAATTATTAAACCGTATTTTACCCTAGAAACCAAGAAAGCGATAATATAATTTAGTTACATAAAACCCCTTTTTTTTGCTAAAATACAGCTTAATTTTATTTTTATCCCTTAGGAGTTATGTTTATGAAGTCACCAGTTAAAGTTGCAGTCACTGGAGCTGCCGGTCAGATTAGTTATAGTTTATTGTTTCGTATTGCAAGTGGCGATATGTTAGGTGCTGACCAACCAATTATTTTACAATTACTTGATATAGAAGCCTCGATTCCAGCACTTAAAGGTGTAGTTATGGAACTTGATGATTGTGCTTTCCCACTACTTCATGGTATAACTATTAGCCATGACCCATATGTTGCGTTTAAAGACGTTGATATCGCAATACTAGTTGGAGCACGCCCTAGAAGTAAAGGAATGGAACGTAAAGACTTACTTGAAGCAAACGGTGCTATATTCACCACTCAAGGTAAGGCTTTAGCTAGTGTAGCTAAAAAAGATGTAAAAATATTGGTTGTAGGAAACCCTGCTAATACTAATGCTTATATCGCCATGAAAAACGCTAAAGAATTAAACCCTAGCAACTTCTCAGCTATGTTACGCCTTGATCATAATCGCGCTATTAGTCAAATCGCTAGTAAAACTGGCAAACATTTAACAGAAGTTAAAAAAATTATCGTGTGGGGTAATCATTCAGCTACACAATACCCTGATATTTTCCATGCCGAAGTTGCTGGGGTTAAAGCTTCATCTCTGGTAGATCAAGCTTGGTTAGAAGATGACTTTATACCTACTGTCCAAAAACGTGGTGCTGCAATTATTGAAGCTCGCGGGTTATCTTCTGCTGCTTCCGCTGCAAACGCGGCAATTGACCATATCCGTGACTGGGTATTAGGTACGCCAGCTGGTGATTGGGTAACTATGGGTATTCCAAGTGATGGTAGTTATGGAGTTCCTGAAGGGGTAATTTTTGGGTATCCAGTTACTTGTAAAAATGGTAAGTACGAAATTGTACAAGGACTAGAGATCAGTGAATTTAGCCGCTCTAGAATCACTGCAACTTACAACGAACTACTTGAAGAACGTAGTGCTATAAATCATTTATTAGGCTAATGAAAGAAAACTGATGCTAGAAATTGAACAAATAAACAGTATTGAAGAACAAAGTAAAAACCTAAAACTCCGCCTTGATGAGTTACGGGGGTATCTTTGATTATGCTACTAAAAAATCAACTCTAGCATCAGTTAATCTTGAACTTGAAAATCCAGAAGTTTGGAATAACCAAGAGAAGGCTCAGGAATTAAACCGTCAAAAGAAACAACTTGAAACGATAGTTAATCAAATTGATATCCTTGATGGTGCTATTATTGATAGCTCAGACCTATTTCAAATGGCACGCGACGAGAACGATGAAAGCACTATATTAGCAGTTGCTACAGACTTAAATGGTCTTGATACTGAATTATCAGATCTTGAGTTTAAACGAATGTTTAACCATCCTATGGATCCTAATAACTGTTTTATTGATATCCAATCAGGTAGTGGCGGCACTGAAGCTCAAGACTGGGCCGAAATGTTACTTCGCATGTATATGCGCTACTGTGACAGAAAAGGCTTCAAAGTTGAAATACTTGAAGAGCAATCAGGAGATGTAGCTGGGATTAAATATGCAACTATCAAAGTATTTGGTGATTATGCTTTTGGGTATTTAAGAACCGAAACAGGGGTTCATCGCCTAGTACGAAATTCGCCATTTGACTCGAATAATAAACGTCATACTTCTTTTTCTAGTGTTTTTGTGTATCCTGAAGTAAATGATGATATCGAAATTGAAATAAATCCAGCCGATGTGAGAATTGATACCTATAGAGCATCTGGGGCTGGAGGACAGCATATTAACAAAACCGACTCAGCAGTTCGAATGACACATATTCCCACCAATACAGTAGTTCAATGCCAAAGTGATAGATCGCAACATCGAAATAGAGATGAAGCTATGAAAATGCTAAAAGCAAAACTCTATGAACTAGAACTCCGTAAAAAAGAAAGCGAAAAACAAAAACTTGAAGAAAGTAAAACAGATATTGGCTGGGGGCATCAAATACGCTCCTATGTTTTTGATCAGTCACGGATAAAAGACTTAAGAACTAATGTAGAAATAGGTAGTATAAAATCAGTAATGGATGGTGACTTGGATGATTTTATTGCGGCAAGTTTAAAACAAGGGGGTTAAAATATTCTAGATTAAAATTATTTACTTCATCACCAAATAGTAAATTCATGTTACGATATTTTATTGTAGTGAATTAATATTTTTATTTTGGATTAATAAAATGTTTAAACGCAAAAAATTTATAGTACTATATCTGGTTTTATTACTAATTCTTAGTTCCTGTAATAGCAGAGGTAAGTCTAACACTAATAATGAACCAACAAATAACGTAGTAGTACCAGTGACTCCACCATCTAACCCCAATCTAATGATTAATGTTTCGCCTAATAATGGCGGTGTATGTAGCAATATTAATATACCTTGCGTTAGTGTGACTATATGTTCACCCACGAACCCTGAATCATGTCAAACTATTGATAATGTATTGATTGACAGTGGAAGTATCGGATTAAGAATATTTAGCTCTGAATTAAATAGCAGTTTACTTAAGAGCCTACCTATAGAAACCATTAATAACAATCCAATTGCCAACTGTGTTGGATACGGTGACTTATCTGCCAACTGGGGCACAGTTGCAATGGCTAATATTAATTTAGGCAACGAATCTACTATAGAAAGTATACCAATGCAACTTATTGATGCATCCTACGCAGATGGAGGGGAGCAATGTCTTCAACACCTTAATGGCCCCTCTGGTAGTGGCTCTTATACTCTAGAAACTACACCAGTAAAGTTTGGTTTTAATGGTATTCTAGGAGTTGGCCCAATAATATATAATAATGTTACTAGTTATTTTACTTGTACAGAATCATCATGTTTTGACGATACTAAAATCATATATCAAACAAATTCGTTATTAATTGCTAATCCGGTTGCATTTTTATCTGAAAGTTATGAAAGTGGAATTACTTTTAAATTCCCCACTCTCGGTAATAATGGTGCAACTAATGCAGTTGGATATGCTGTATTTGGAGTCGGCACTAACAGTGATAATAATTTTGAAAGTGGCGTAAATATATATACGGTTGCTATTGATCGTAGCTGTGGTTTATTTATATGTATGCCTACCACATTATATGGTACCTCTATACAATATGGTTTTCTGGATACAGGGTCAAACTTCTTATATTTTAATGATGGTAATATCAGTAATAATAATGGATTCTATACTCCAAATTCAATGCTTACTTTATATCCATCTAATACATCTGAGAGCGGACAAGTCATTACTAATTTTAACATAGCAAATTTTGATAATCTATATAACAACACCAACAATAGATCCTTTAATAACAATGGAGCTGATATTGGTCTTGATAATTTCATAGATTATGGGCTACCGTTCTTCTTTGGTAAAACTGTTTACATTTGTTTTGCTGGTATGACTTGCAATGGAGTAGATGGTCCATATTGGGCATTTTAAGGATAAAATAATATGAAGAAAATTATAATTTTAATGGGTTTATTGGCAAGTAATGCATTTGCCTTATCTCTTGGTGATACCGTAAACAGTAACACTATAAAAATGGAAACAACCGTAAATAGCACAATGAAATTAAGCGCTACAAAAACTGACCATACTGAGTATAAGATTAATAAAGCAAACGGAACAGATACTGTTTTAGTAAACAAAAATAGTAAGGTTTATGGTTTTAAATGGAGTGATAAAACACCAGATATAAAAACCATGCTTGGTACTAATGCAACTTATAAATCAGAGTTTGATACTGCATATGCTAAACGCCCTATTGGAGATCACCGTCGACTAATGATTAATACTGAGCATTTATCAGTATCACAATTTGGTTTACCAGGTGGACCATTTAGTGGCTCAATGACCGCGAAAGATCTTGCGCCTACTAATTAGTAATGCGATTTCTATTTGTTTTATTATTTATCTTAAGTGGTTGTAGTTCTTTATCGCCAATATTAACTGCAACCCCTACTAATACATACCAATATAGCCCATACTACAATAACAATCTAATTGCTACTCAACTAATTCACACATATTCCACTACCGAACTAGAGCTTAAATATCGTAACAATTTTTGTGCTGGCCTTAATAACTGTAGTACAAATATCAATAATATAAAAAATAACCCTATTTTTGGTAATTTTGATTTAGACAATAAACCTATTATAAATAATTCTTTAGATATAAAAAAAGTATCGCTATATCGTATATTATATACAGCAACTGGACAAAATAATGAATCGCGAACTGTATCAGGTGCGGTTTTTATGCCTGATACCCCGCACCCTAAAGGCGTAATTCTATTTTTCCACCCGACATTCTTTAGTAAAACCAGTGTACCATCTTACGCACCTAATGGTGCAATAGACATTGCACTAGCTGCAATTTTTGCTGCTAATGGCTATATTGTTATTGCACCTGACTATATCGGTATGGGTTATGATAAAAACCATTTTCATCCATATATACTATACCCCGAAGTTAATGCTAACGATGGATTATCAATATTAAATGTTGTATCTTCATTTTTACCTAAATATCAGTCAAATAAAATACCATTATTTGTAACAGGTTATTCAGAGGGTGCTGCCTATGCCCTATGGTTTTCTCGTTTATACCAAGAACAAAAAGAATTTTATAAAGCTCTAAACCATACCTCATTTGACTTAAAAATGGTGGCACCAATTTCTGGAGCATACAATCTATCTAATGTGACATATAGTTATTTATTTAGTGATGTAGGGTTATTGACTAAGTCAAACTTTAATGTACAAAATTCAATTATGGCAGCCACCTTAAAACCAGCATTACTAGCTAACACTTTAACCTCATTTGCTTATTACAATGAAAGTGCTAATTACTATAAAGTATTTAATCATGATTTTTTTAATATGCAGTGTACACTTCAATATAGTCACGAATGTAAATTTGATGAAAGGCAACTAAATTTATTTGAAGCACTAAGTTATGAATCTGATGATGCCTTAATAGTAAATAAGATAAGTAATGCCGCATCCCATAAAACCTATAATGGGCAGATGTTTAGTACCCAATTCAATGGTGTTATGCCATTAATTAATAAGGATCTTTTGAATAATGAAAGTTTTGTACACTTATTATATGCAGCAGATATTAATTCTTGGCACTCAGAGCTACCAACCGCATTAATTTATCTAAAACATGACTCAGTTGTAAGTAGTTACAATACCATATTAGCTTATAACTCAATGCTTGATAAAGGATCAAAAAATCTAGTTTCTATAGGAATTGATAATAGCTTAGTACAAGAAAACCTGGTAAGTGCCTTACCCGCTTTTGATGTTGATCATCTAAGCGGGTTTAATTATTTATTTTTAGTTGCACTAAAAGAATTTAATCAAGTACCACTAGCACCATAATTAGGTAAATGTCTAGCACTTGGATCAGTTAGATTACAATTTGGCCATTCGGCATTAGGTAGCCAATAACCAGCAATTACATGATCTTGCTTGGGATAATACTCATCAAAAATCTCACGATACATTAGGGCTTCTTTAGTAAGTGGTTGGTTTACTACATAAGCTTTTACTTTTTTGGCAAACTCTTCATCAGTATATTTTTCATTAGCTAGTTCAATTAAACAATCAACCAAACCATGCCCAACCGCGTCAGAAAATGCAGCCTTATCACGCCATAAAATCTCTGATGGAAGATAGTCTTCGTTATCAAAAGCTTTACGTAATAGGTATTTACCCATATTATATTTATTTAGTTTTAGTTCTGGATCAATACTCATTACATAGCTAATAAAGTCTTTATCTGAGAACGGCACACGTGCTTCTAGACTATTACTACTAATACATCTATCAGCTCTTAATACGTCATACATATAGAGTTCTTTAATTCGTTTCTGAGATTCAGCTTGGAATTCAGTACTATCTGGAGCAAAATCAGTATATTTATAACCAAATAGCTCATCACTAATTTCACCACTTAAGACTACACGAACCTTAGTATTATTTCTAATATATTTACACAGTAAAAACATTGGTGTACTTGCACGAATTGTAGTTACGTCCCATGTCTCAGTTACCCACACAATGTGTCTTAAGATTTCAAGTATATCATCTTTGGTAAAAATAACTTCCGTATGATTAATACCTAGATAATCAGCCATTTGTTTAGCATATTTTAAATCAATTGGATTATAGTCTAATCCAATTGCAAAAGTATCGATAGGTTTTTTAAGGTAACGCGCAGCGATTGCACAAACCAAACTTGAATCAAGCCCACCACTTAATAAATATCCAATAGGTACGTCTGCATCAAGGCGCTTTACAACTGCAGACACTAACAAATCCTTGATGTTTGTTAAAATATCATCCATATTGCTATGTTTAGCATCAGCTATCTCATATAGCTTCAAATATGGTGCAAAATCTTTACCATCATAATAATATCCTGGCGGGAATGGATAAACCTTAGCACAGATATGAAGCAAGCCTTTCATTTCTGAGGCAAAACAAATCTGACCATTTACAGTATAACCATAAAATAAAGGGCGAATCCCCATGGGATCACGGGAAGCTATAATACAATTATTTCTTTTATCATAAGCTACAAAGGCAAACTCACCATCAAGAATATCTGATATTTCACGAATACTATGCGCTTCAAGAAGTGGCAGCAATACTTCACAATCCGAATGTGAGGTATAATTATAGCTATACTTTTGGCGAAGTTCTTTGTAGTTAAAAATTTCACCATTACACATTGCAACAAAATTATCACTCTCAAAAGGTTGATCTCCAGAATGAGAGGTATCCATAATAGCTAGACGGTGAAATATAAAAGTATAATCATTTATAACCAACTCTTTGGTCGCATCAGGTCCACGATATTCAATTTCGTTTGCGTATTCTTTATATTTTGTTGGTGCTGCAATAATCCCGCACATATTTACCCTTTTATTCTATAATAGTTGCTGATTCAATAACAACAGCGTCTGTTGGTACATCATCATGCATACCAGAACGCCCTGTTTTTACTTGTTTAATTTTTTCAACCACATCACTACCATTAGTTACACGTCCAAACACTGCATAACCCCACCCATGCATATCTTCCGAAGTAAAGTTCAGAAAACTATTATTCTTCAAATTAATAAAAAACTGAGCCGAAGCTGAGTGTGGAGCTTGTGTTCGTGCCATTGCAATTGTGTATTGATCATTTTTTAGACCATTGTTAGCTTCATTTTTGATTTCTGCACGTGTAGATTTTTGTTGCATATTTTTATCAAATCCACCACCTTGAATCATAAAACCATCAATTACTCTATGAAAAATTGTTCCATTATAATGACCTGATTTTATATATTCCACAAAATTCTCAACAGTAATAGGTGCTTTTTCTGCATTTAATTCAAGTTCAATCGAACCATGATTAGTATTTAAAACTGCTTTAACTATATTCGCATTATGTTGATTTGTTGTCATTATTACTTCCTTATCATAAATTAATGTAATTTAATCTGAGATTATAACTTATATTAATAGAATACCGCTATAATTTGTTATAATGTAGGTATTAATTTAATTTTAAAGAAAAACCAACATGAATAAGTTTGTAAAAATCATAGCTTTAACTTTTTTGATATTAATCGGTGTTGTTGCTCTAGGATTAGTAGCCCTTATAACTTTGGTTAATCCTAACTCATATAAACCAATAATAATTAAAGCTGTTGATGATAGTACAGGGCGTAAGCTTAGTTTAGATGGTGATATTACTTGGAAACTTTGGCCTAATATTGGATTACATATTGAAAAAGTTAGCCTATCAAATCCAAGTGATTTTGCAACGCCCAATTTAGTATCATTAAATTATGCAGATGTTTCTGTACAACTACTACCATTACTTCATCATTCAGTAATCATTAACAGCATAACCTTAGATGGACTAAATTTAGACTTAATTAAAAACGGTTCACTAAACAACTGGACTTTTAAATCAAATACCACTCAAAACTTAAATACTAACGAATCAAGTGAATCATCTCCACTTAATCTTCAATTAAATAAATTTGCTATTACGCACTCAACAATATCCTACAATGATTTAAAGGGTACTAGTCATTATAAGGCAGATAATTTTGATCTAAGTATAACTACAAAGTATGATGGAATAATTAGTCTTAACACTGACAAAGAAACCATAGATATTCAAGATGCTGAATTTGATTTTTCAAATGCCCTAAAAGGAACGCTAAACTTTAATTTAGCTGGATTTACAACGCCTAAATATAATGGCAAATTTGATTTAAATATTATATCTTTGGGTGAAGTTATGAGAAAGATTAACAAAGCAAACCCTCAGTTGGATAAACCATTATTTCATAATATAGACTTTACCACTTCATTTAAAGGTGATATGTCAAATATGACGATAAAGAATACTTCCTTGAAATTTGCTGATATCATGCAAGGTTTTATAAATATTAATATTAATAATTTGAGTAAACCAGAATTTAGAGGTGATATTAATATTCCAACATTCTCTCTTAATAAATTAATATCCGCAGCAAGAATAAAGCCAATTGATATTCCAAATAAAAGCTTTCTTAACCAAGTAAGTTTCCAAAGTAATATACAAGGTATAAGTACTAGCTTTAAACTAAACAAATTACTTGTAAAAATCAGTGATACTAATATTTCTGGCAATGTCAATGCTAGCTCAATACAACCGCTGAAAACCACCCAAGATTTGAGCATTAACAAATTCGAATTATCCAATATTGTAGATACTAAGGGATTTCAAATATTATTAAGTGACATTAACGCCAAAGGTGAGACTAGCATTAATAATGGAGTAGGTAGTTTAAACGCTAAACAACAAATAAAAGTAAATAACATCACTGTTTCTGGATTTAATTTAGACAGTTTAGTAACACAGCTTGATAAAGCCCTTACCTCTTCTAGTGATCTTGGTAATGGTAGCACTATGCAAAAACTCACCAAATCACTTGAAATTGGTAATACAGTCAAAAAAATGCAAGCAATTGTAGATAAGGCACTTGCCCCAGGAAATAAAAATTACGCTGAAAAGACCAATCTCGGTAGTTTAAATGCAAATATCGTAATCAATAATGGCGTTGTGAACCCTGCTAGTTATAAACTAAGTGGCCCTAGCCTTTTGAACACGGGTAATGGTGAAGTTAATTTAAAGAACCAAACCATGAAATATACAATAAACAGTCAGCTACTTGCACCTCAAAAGAACACTATACTAAATCGTATAACTTATACTTATACATTAAGCGGCAAGATGGATAATTTGGATGGCTCACTAGACTGGATATCGATCCAAAAACAATTAGTGGAATATTTTGTTAAGAGCAACTCAGAGCAGGTTAAATCAATTGTAAAAAATGAGGCAGCATCTGCTATTAATAACCAAATTCCAGCCGCTAATAACGTTGTGAAGCAAGGCGTTACAAAAGTATTTAACAGTATTTTTAAATAAAACTTGAAAATAAACTTGACATTCATGTTGCAATGCAGCATAATAGACACCTATAGAATGTAGTAGATTAATTCCACTACATAGTTTAATTAACTATTAGGAGAATAAAAATGTTAAACACAAATAACTTAAAGAAAAATACAACACATGCGTTAGAAGCTGCTAATGAAGTTATCAATGCTTCAATCGAAAATATTGAAAAATTAGCTAATTTAAATATTGAAACTTCAAAACACGCTCTTGAAGAATCAACTGCTGCTTTTAAGCATTTAGCTGCGATGACTAACCCACAAGACGTATTAACTTACGCTAAAAACTTAGCAACTACTACAGCTACTAAAAACGCTGAAATTTGCCGCAACGCTTATGAGATTATAAGTGCTACACATAGTAAAATCAACAAAATTTTACAAGCACAAGCTAGTCAATTTAATACAGAAGGTTTTAGTAAATTATTAAGTACATTTCAAGCACCAAAATTTGGTTTTGATACATCAGCTTTAACTTCATGGGTAAATACAGTGAATCAAGCTGCTTCGAATGTATCTAAACTAGCTACTGAAGCAACTGAAATGGGGCGTAATAATCTTATTTCTGCAACTGAAACAGTTAAAAGTGTAGTTAAAACAGCTAAAACAGCTGCTGCACATTCTGTTGAAACCGCAAAAAAAGCTGCTAACGAGACTTTAGCAACTGCTAAAGTTGCTGCTGCTGAAAATTTAGTTACTGCAAAAAAAGCTACGGCTGAAACTGTAGAAACTGTAATTAAATCAGCTAAAGTTGCTCAAGCACAAGCGGTTGAAGTAGCTCAAAAATCTGCTGAAGCGATTGTTGCTGCAACTAAGAAATCTGCTAACATAGTAAACACAGCATCTAAAAAAGCAGTAAAATAATTCATTATTCGTCAGAATTCGTCATCGAAGCAGAGGGCTGGGATCCATGCCCTAAGAATACTTAGAGCATGAATGATACCCCTCACAGGGCGGTTTTTGTTTCGAATGAATGAAGTAGGATAGCCTAGAATATCAAGCTCCCTGCAGCAGAGCTGGGAGCTTCATTCACACAGATAAAAAATGTCAATTTAATCGTCATAATCTTTTACAGCTAGGTTTTGCACGGTAAAGCTTGGAGCTAAATCATTGTATTTATCATAGAATTTTCCGATATGACTAAAATCTAAAGTATTACTTGAAAATGACCACACACTCTTATTTGGGACACCAATACCACCCACTCTAAATTCTACGATCGCATTTATTTGCTTGCCTTCACTAGTTGACAATAATGGCTCATGCCCCCATTTACGAGGCATAATATAACGAATTAGCTCAGTTTTAGAAATTTCATCATCAGAAATTTTTTTAAATAGATACCCCTTTTCATTACCACCGGCTCCTTTCTTTGTGTAATTATAAATTTTCATTGGCTCCTTCTTAGCTCTATTAGTAATTGGACCGTCAAATAACGCTTTATAATAATAATTGAATGTGTCATTAAAACTTGAGTCAATTCCAGAAAAATAACCATTAACTTCCTCTTCAGTTAACAAACGGATATTTTCAGGTAATTGCTTTTTGAGCATTAGTTTCTTTGGAGAGGATTTGGTGGATTGCCAATATTGCCCTTTTTCATCTTGATAAATAGTATTTTTTTTCAGCGTATCAATTTGAGTTAATGAGACAGGCTTATCTTTGAATAATGTATAATTTGGAAGCCTAAGCCCTGCATTTTTAGCCAATTGCGTAAAAATCTTAAAGTATAGTTGCTCACCATCAGAATCTGTACCAACTGCATTTTTCTTAACCGTTATTTTAGTATAAAATACTTGCAATGCAGCAATCTCTTCTTTAGATAAAACAGAATAGATTAGATCTTCTGGAGCACTTCTTACAAAGAAAGAAACCTCCTCGTTCTTATCTGTATTATTGAGTTCATTACTAAGGTTTGACCTTAGCATTACTAAAAAATTAAAAAGCATTTGTTTGTGAAGCGTAGCAGCTACACCATTTGCTAAAGTTATCCGGTCTGAATTATTAAGGTTAACTAAATCTGAATGAACCATCTCACTTTTTATTGCATTTTCAAAGAGTTTGTAGTCATCCCTCACCTCGCCAACTGAATTAGAAAACACATTCTGTTTAAAATATTTTAGAGTGCCAGTATCATTTACAAATATTTTTGATATATCTAATAAAAGATTACTCTGCTGAAAAAACGTGTTTGTTGGTTTTTTCATCTCAACTTGTATATCTTTTAACATCCTATTTGCGGTTAGCAGATAGAGCTCTGAACCCTTTTCACCAGATAAGAAATTATTATATGCGTCAATAAATTCTCCCAGAGTCTTTGTTCCTCCCATACTAAGAACCTTATAAATACAGTTAAGTGCTATTTTAAAATCTTTGGTCTCCAGCTGTTCTTTCGTTAATGGGCCCGTCACTACCTCTATAAATGCTTTATCCTTACTGGTTTCAACAACCAATTTAATATAAGGCATTGGCGATCCACTTTGATTCATACTACCTTTCGACGTGGCTAATACTTGATCCATTGAAACTAATTTAGGATCTAATTTAGTAACATCACCCCGTAACTCCCACTCATATCCTACAACATTTGTGCTGCCAGGATTCCTAAATTCTTGAAGTAATGAACAGTTAACTCGTGCTAGGCAATCACCATTATTATTACCCCAATCTAAGTCGCGTGATCCATGACCAGCAGCAAGCTCATATTCTTGAATATTATTGTCGCCACTATTTACGTCATCGACAAGCTCTAATCTATCATTTTCAAACTTATCAAGATAGTCTGCCATTTCTGGCCAGATTTTGGCATTTTCTTTGTTTTCCAAAGCATTTGCCATAATACTGGCAAACAACGTTGCCATTTTGTCTTGATTTTCTATAAGTTTAAGATCTTCAGCACCAAATTTGCTGATTCTTTCCAATTCAGGGTAATTATAAAATTCAATCCCTTCTACTTGAGTATAACTTTTAACCGCATTAACAAAATCTTCATCAAAAATTACATTGTTACTCTTAACTAGTCCACGGATCAAAGCATACTCCAACTCTCTACGGTTATCCGCATTATTTTCATAATTAATATTACTATTAACATAAATAGTTGGTGCTTGTGAATCCTGATCAAAATAGACAATCGCATCACTAATATGAAGTGGGTCACCAAACTTATTGATTACTTTGGTTTCAGACGATATTTTCACGCCACCATTATGTAAACTATCCAACCAATTACCTCTGATCAGCTTAATTTGCCCATCTAATTTATTAAATTGTTGAGTTAATTCTGTTGGAACTTTTTCAAGCAGCTGATGGATGATATCTTTTTGATCTTGTTTTGCAGGTGTGTTGACATCATTGTCAACTACAATCTTATCTTTGATTTTGTCATATTCTTCTTTTTTCTCTTCATCACTTGGTTTCTCTATATGATGCTCATTGGCACGTAATGCTAAAGGTGAAGTTCCCGAGTATGATGTAATATCAGCAAGAATACTATTACTTGCTGATTGCTTAGTTTGGGAAGTCATCGTATCAGTAAAGTCATTCATGCTAGCAATTTTAGCATTTGCAACATTTGTATTCTTGGTGTTAGCACTTCCAGTACTACCCGAGTTACACCCGGAGAGGAATATTGCAGCCGCAGTTCCAATCACTATTAATTTTTTTATATAATTAAATTTCATTCTTTCATAATCCATATTATAAATATTATTTTTACAAGTTAAGTTCATATTGTGATTTATCTTTAGAATTCTTTGAAACTCTTGGAGATGTTTATATATCACTACCACTGTTATGGCAATAGTTGTTTTGCTTTTAGTAGCGGTCGAGATTTTAATATAATAAAGTAGTTATTACCACCCCATAAAAATGGGGTGGTATCTTTATGGGGCAGCATGCGATTACGCCGACTTTTTTTATTATGAAGAACAAGATACTATTATTTCTTCAGTTCCTACTGGCGGTAGATCTTGATAATGACTAAATTCTGGTATATCATCATACGGATTTGATAAAGCTCTAAATAAATTATCCACTTCACTAAAGTCTCCATCTTGTGCTTTTGTAATAGCATTTTGTAGCATATAGTTTCTAGGAATAATAGCTGGATTTGTAGATTTCATCAATTTTCTACTTTTAGCTTTATCTAGATCTTTAGTTCTTAAATTATACTTCTCTAACCATCCTTTGTATTCGCTACTAGAAGCTAGGCTATCTAAATGCAATCCACTGCTAAACTCGTGCCAAAAATATGTCCAATCAATATTATTAGCTGCCAATATATTTAATAATTCATCCAAAAACCCTAGATCACTGCGTTTAAAATCATAAATACCAAGCTTATTACCAAATTCATAGGTATAATAATCAGTAAAATACTCACTATACTTAGCTAAGGTCTCACTCACCTCTTCTTCTGATAAGATATCAAGTAATGCTTCACCAAGACGAGCTAGATTCCACCAGCCGATATATGGTTGATTTATATAAGCATAACGACCATTATAATCAGAATGATTACAAATATGGTTTGGGTTATATGCATCCATAAAACCAAAAGGACCATAATCAATTGTCAACCCAAGAATTGACATATTATCGGTATTCATAACACCATGACAAAACCCCAAAGCCTGCCATTTGGCAATCATTAATGCAGTATTTTTAACCACTTCATGATACATAGATAAAATTGGCTTATTATCATTATTTAAATAAGGATAAAAACTATCAATAACATAATTACATAGTTTTTTAAGCTTATCGGTCTCATTACGGCTGGCAAATACCTCAAAGCTTCCAAAACGAATAAAGCTTGGAGCAACTCTAAGAACCACTGCTGCTGACTCCATCTCTTCACGCCGTACTGGCGTTGTTGAACCAACAAAAGTCAAAACATTAGTTGTTGGCACACCCAAACTTGCCATTGCATGGGAACATAAGTATTCCCGAATACTTGAACGTAATACCGCACGTCCATCAGCACCACGGGAAAAAGGAGTTTTACCTCCTCCTTTAGTTTGAAGCTCCCAGATATTATCTTGTTTATCTAGATGTTCTGCAATTAGCATTGCGCGTCCATCACCTAGTTGGTGCACCCATACACCGAACTGATGTCCCGCATATAATGTAGCTAATGATGGGTATTCCTTAAAAGACTTTTGTCCACCAAGCACAGCCGCCCAATTAATTGAACTAGCATCTAGATTTAGTTTATGTGCAAACTGTGTATTAAAGTGAATTAAATGGGGATTTTGTAATGGAGTTGGAGTTACATAGGAAAAAAAATCTTCGCCTAAGTTTGCAAATCTATGAGTAAAATTAATCATTATTATGTATCGTAAAATCAATATTATGGTAATAACGCCAATCCGCTCCAGATGGGAGGGGTGGATAAATAGTTTCACGTAATGCTTTTGCTATATTAATATCAAACTGTTGGTCACCAGTTGACTGAACAACTTCCATTTTTACAAATTGCATGTTTTCATCCAAAATCACATATGCTCTATATGGTAATACAGTTCCATTATATCCAGGTGGTGGCACGATATTTTGGCGAATTGCATAAGCTACTTTTTGACCATATTCTACACGTCGTAAATCAAAAATACCATTCTTAGTACCATCACCATCGGTTGACGCATCAATTCTATCACCAGAGCCTTCCTTAGTATAATCAACAATTGGAGCTGAAGCTTCTACAATAACTCTTTTATCAATTTTAGTAGCCTGTTTTTGCCCCTTAATAGGCATTAATTCTTTTTCTGCTCTAGGTGCTGGTTTGTGATACTTACCACCTTTTTCTTTGGATGTTCGTCCAGTTTCTTTTGACCGACCGTTTGCACCTTTTAATGTTTTGGCTTTAGATTTTCCATTGCTACTATCTTTGAAATTGACATCTTCTTTAGTAGCTTTCGTACTATCTACTGCATTATTTGCACTTGTTTGCTGGGAACCTGGTGTAACTTGATTATTAGGAGCATCAACTAGCTGTACTGTATAACCTTTGGTTTGGGTCTTTTGGTACTCTTTCATATCATAGCGATCACGATCAAAAACAAAAAAGGCTAATAACAGTAATAAAATATGTAGTATTACTGATAGTATTAGCCCTAAATTATTTTTTCTAAACATACTCTATTTAGTAGAGCACTCTGGATTTAATTGTTGATTTAATTTGCTGTAATTCATTAACCACCTCTTTATTATATTCAGTATTAATATCAGTAATTACATAGCCAACTTGCTCATTAGTCTTTAAATATTGCCCAAGCACATTTATATTATGCTCTGCCAATACGTGATTGATTTGTGCCAAAATACCTGGTACATTTTTATGTAAATGAATTAAGCGATAGGCATTTTTTAATACTGGTAATTGAATATTTGGTAGATTAACGCTTTGTGTCGTATCTCCAGAATTGATATAACTAATCATTCTTTTAGATACAAAGTCCCCAATATTAAATTGTGCTTCTTCAGTACTACCTCCGATATGTGGCGTCAAAATTACGTTTGGAAATCCACGTAATTTACTAATAAATTCTTCTTGATTATCTTTAGGCTCATATGGAAATACATCAATAGCTGCACCTAGTATCTTACCGTTTTTAAGATTATTGGTAAGCGCTTCAATATCAACAATATGACCACGACTTAGGTTTATAAAAATCACCTTATCTTTCATAACACTAAACTCATGCTCACCAATTACATTAGCATTATCGAGTCGACCATCAGGATGAAGCGTAACAATATCAGATACTTCCAATAGCTCATCTAATGTTTCACATTTTCTGGCATTACCTAGCTGCAATTTTTCTATTAGATCATAATAATATACTTCCATCCCAAGAGCTTCAGCAATTACCGATAACTGAGAGCCAATATTCCCATATCCCACTATACCTAATTTTTTACCACGTACTTCAAAACTATTCTCAGCAGACTTATCCCACACCCCTTGATGAAGCTTATTATTTTTAGCAACTACATTACGAAGTAACATAATAATATTGCCAATAACTAATTCAACTACACTTCTAGTATTACTATATGGTGCATTAAATACACAGACACCTTTATCACCTGCATCATTAAGTTCTATCTGATTGGTTCCAATACAAAATGCACCAATAACATTTAGACGTTTAGCATGTTCCAAAACTTTTTTACTGACATGAGTTTTGGAGCGAATACCCAAAATTGATACATCAGCAATTTTCTTACATAAATCATCTTCGCTTAAGCTACCTTTAATGGTTTCAATACTATAGCCTTCGTCTTTTAAGAGCTTACACGCATGTGGATGAATATTTTCTAATAATAATACTTTGATCCGATTTTTAGGATAAGAAGTTGCCATAGGTAAGTCATTTTGATACAAAAATTCATCAAAACTAGGAATTACGACATCAGCCTTAGCTATTACTTTTTGACGCTCTACATTCTCAGTAAATGCATAAAACTTGGACGCTACACCGGCTTCTTTAATTTCATAGTCAGTATAGCCATCACCAATTGCAAAAACTTCTCCAGATAAATTTAAGTCTCGAACGACTTTCACTTTGCCTTTAACTTGAGATAATGGATTTGTACTATCTAAACCAGTAATATTGCCATTACTATCAAAAGTAAAGGTATTAGCAAATACATTTTGTTCTGGAATTCCAAATTTACCCACAACAGGGATAATATAATCAGAAAACCCACTTGATACGATATAAATATTCTTAGAATACTTTTGGAAAAAAGCAAGGTTTCGTTTTATTGATGGTGTTATTTTATTATTTAACAAATTAATTAATTGCGGAATATGTTTTTTATTTGCTTGTAATAATGCTATTCGCTTATTTAAACTTATATCTAAAGGTAAAGAACCATCCATACCTTGGTTAGTAATATTGATAATCTCTGCAACTAATTCATCCTTATTAGGGCTATCATTTAGTGTCAACTTAGCTAATTCGTCAAAGGCTTCTACTTGTACAAAAGTACTATCAAAATCAAGAATAATATATTTTTCGCGCATGTTATCTTCCAAAATTTATTAAAGTAGTATTTTACTACATTTAACAGCTAAAATTAAAAACTTCCAATAGATTTTTACCAAACAACAAATTTTATATATAATACAGGGTGTATAATTATTGTTCACGTAGCCAAAAAAGGGGTTAGATTATTAATAAATTACCAATAGATTTTAAAAAATGGTATAAGGACTATCGCTATCAAATTGTTATGGTTATGTTATTTGCTGCTATAGTTAATTATATTGATAGAGTAAACTTAAGTTTTGCTGCTAATGATATCAAAAATGAATTTGGTTTATCTATTAGTCAAAGTGGCTTTCTACTTGCTGCATGGATTTGGCCCTATGCTATTGCCAATTTACCCTCTGGTTGGCTTATCGATAAACTTGGAATTAATAAAGTATTTCTTGGTTCAATAATAATATGGTCTTTGGCAACACTTGGTAGTGGTCTAAGCCATAGCTATACCAGTCTTTATATTAGCCGCGTTATTCTTGGAATTGCTGAGGCACCATTTTTTGTAATTGGTGCCAAACTTGTTCAGATTTATTTTAAAAATGATGAACGCGGCCTTGCTTCTAGTGTTATTAATATAGGTCCCAAACTTGCCAATAGTTTTGGTACACCGTTGATTGCCTTTCTTATAATACTCACCACATGGCGCGGTATGTTTTTAGCTTTGGCAATACTTGGGTTTGTCGTTGTTTTACTATGGGCTATGGTATATCAAAAAGTAGTTGAAGTAATACCTAAGAAAATTAATAATACTAAAATTAGTATCTATAAATTATTAAAACATAAAACTGTATTTTGGTTCAACCTTGGTAATTTGGGTAGTTCTTATGTGTTTTGGTTATATTTTACTTGGCTACCTACATATTTGATGGATAAAAAGGGGCTAGATTTAAAGTCTACAGGATTTATTACTGCAATACCTTTTATTGCTGGAGTTATCGCTGTACCATTTGGTGGTTATTTATCGGATATTCTTATTCGTAAATATAATATGGATAGTATTAAAGCACGTTTAATCCCCGCAATTGGAGGATGTATTATTGCTGGAATTGCGGTAATACCAATTAATTATATAGATAGTCTAAGTACAGTAGTTATCTTATTTACTATCAGTACTTTTGCTGTATCGGCAAGAGTTGGGGTATTATGGGCATTAGTAAGTGATATTTCACCACCAAATGCAGTTGGTACCTTTGGTGGGATTCAAAACTGTGCTAATTTCATAGGTGGAGCATTAGCCCCAACCATATCGGGAATTATTCTTGAACGCACCGGCAATTACAATATCGTCTTTGGTATTAGCGGAGTACTTGTAATCATCGCTGCGTTTTGTTATGCTATGATTAATAAGCCTATTTTAGAAAAAGACATTAGCACCTTCTTCTGAACTACTAACCATCCGTCTAAATCCAGAAAATAGCTCGCGCCCAAGACCAAACTCATTACTACTTAAATTAAGTTTACTAATCTCACGTGCTTCAAATACCGCATCATCAACATGAACTTGAAGTATTCCATTATTCAAATCAAGCTCTACAATATCACCATCACGTATTTTAGCGATATTACCACCATTTAATGCTTCAGGAGTCATGTGAATAGCATTAGGCACTTTACCCGAAGCTCCAGACATTCTTCCATCAGTTACTAGGGCAACTTTGTAGCCTTTATCTTGTAATGATGCTAATGATGGTGTTAGCCCATGAAGTTCTGGCATCCCATTAGCTTTGGGGCCTTGGTAAATTAGAACCACTATACAGTCTTGGTTTAGTTTTCCAGCTTTATATGCTGCAATCGCATCTTCTTGAGATACAAAAACCTTAGCCTCTGCTTTTACATAACGGTATTCTTTGGCGATAGCTGAAATCTTAGTAACAGAGCGCCCTAAATTACCAGTTAGAAGGCGTAAACCACCTTCATTCGAAAATGGATTTTCAATTGAGCGTACAATATTTTGATCTAGGTTGACAGCTTCTTGCCATACTAGTTTATCATCAATTAGTACTGGGTTTTGAGTATAGCGTGACAACCCTTTACCCATTACTGTCATTACATCTTCATGAAGCAACCCTGCTTTTAGTAGTTGACTAATAATATAAGCAACACCACCTGCTTGATGAAACTGATTTACATCAGCTTCACCATTAGGATACACTTTTGCAAGTAGTGGAATAATTTTTGATAATTCTGCAAAATCATCCCAATCAATTATAATTCCAGCAGCTCTTGCAATAGCTGGTAAATGTAATGTATGATTCGTCGAACCACCTGTAGCAATCAATCCAATTACCGCATTGATAATCGTTTTTTCACTGATAACCTCACATAGTGGAATAAATCCATTTCTTTGCATGGTATTTTCTACAACTTTTTTTGCAGCAAAGTCAGTTAGTTTTTCACGTAATGGCGTATTTGGAGGAACAAAAGCACTTCCAGCTACATGAAGTCCCATTATTTCCATTAGCATTTGATTACTATTCGCTGTTCCATAAAACGTACAAGTACCAGCTGAATGATAGGATTTAATTTCAGATTCTAATAGCTCAGACTCCCCTACTTTACCTTCAGCGTATAGTTTACGAGTTTCGGCTTTGGTTTTATTGGATATCCCACTTGACATAGGACCTGATGGTACAAATATGGTTGGTAGATAACCAAAAGATAATGCTCCGATTAATAAACCTGGAACAATCTTATCGCAAATCCCCATGCATAATACACCATCAAACACATTGTGTGATAGACTAACTGCAGTTGACATTGCTATTATATCGCGAGAAAATAGTGATAACTCCATCCCTGGCTGACCTTGAGTAACACCATCACACATTGCTGGAACTCCACCTGCTACTTGAGCAGTTGCCCCCACACTTAGTATTGACTCTTTAAGCTTTTCTGGATAACGATAGTATGGCTGATGAGCTGATAACATGTCGTTATATGCTGTTACTATAGCGATATTTGGTATATCAACTTGTTTTAAGCGAAATTTAACTTTCTCATCTTCTGCAGCTATTGCGTGAGCTAAATTGGTACAACCTAGTTGTTCACGCTTTACTCGTTTACCATACTGGGCTTCCATTCGTGCTAGATACTCCTTACGAGTTACTGCACTTTTTTTAATAATTCTATCGGTTATCTGTTGTAAAACCGGATGTATTGTATTCATTTAATTTCCTAAAATTAGCTATTGCCTTAATATCTGGGTCATCCCAACTCTTTATACGTCATCCCAGCTCTTTAACCACGTCATCCCCAGATTTTATTTCCGTAATCCCCACTCTTTTTATCCGTCATCCCAGCTCTTTAACCACGTCATCCCAGCTCTTTTTATCCGTCATCCCAGCTCTTTAACCACGTCATCCCAGCGGAGGCTGGGATCCATGCCCTAAAAGGAGTAAGATATATGATGAACCGTTATTACATATATAACCCGCCGTTAACGTGTATAGTAGACCCTGTAATATAGCCCCCAGTATCTTCAACTAAGAATTTAACGCTGTTTGCTATATCATCCACACTTCCAAAGCGATTTAGCGCTACATTTTGCAAATAAGCTGCTTTTGCCTCATCTGTCAAAACGTCCGTCATATCTGTTTGTATAAACCCTGGAGCTACGCAATTAACAGTGATATTGCGACTACCTAGTTCTTTAGCTAATGATTTAGAAAAAGCTACCACTCCTGCTTTAGAGCTAGAATAATTAACCTGTCCTGGATTACCCATAAAACCTACTACTGAAGATATATTTACTATTCTACCAAAACGAACTTTTGTCATACCGCGAATAACAGCTTTAGATAATAAAAATACTGCTTTTAAATTAGTATCCATTACTTGATCCCAATCTTCTTCTTTCATACGTAAAAACAACCCATCTTTGGTTATTCCTGCATTATTCACTAGAACAGTAATATCTCCATGACGTGCAGTAACATCTGCAATTACTTTATCAATATTTTCTTTATCAGTTACATTAAGTACTGCCCCTTCACCACCAAAAGATTTGAGGTATTCACTAATTGCATTTGCTCCAGCCTCACTAGTAGCTGTACCTATTACAGTATGACCAGCTTTAGCCAAAGAAATAGCTATTGCTTTACCAATTCCACGTGTAGCACCAGTTACCAGAGTAACTTTTTTAATTTCTGACATTTCTTACCTTTCTAATTTAATTGAGTTAAAACTGTTTCAAAATCACTAATTATGTTATAGCTTACTATTTCTGGGTTAATACGTTTATTTAGCCCTGAGAGTACCTTACCTGGACCTGATTCAACCACTTTAGTTATTCCATGTTCAAAAATCTTATTGATAGTTTGCGTCCAAAGAACAGGCATATACAGTTGCTTCACCAAAGCCTCTTTAATTAAAGATGTATCAGAATATTCTTTAACATTAAAATTATGTAATACAGGTATTGTAGGAGTATTAAAGTTCACATTTTTTAATGCCTCAGATAATTTCAAACTTGCTGGAAGCATTAAACTACAATGAGATGGTACTGATACAGGTAATGGCTGTACTTTACGGGCACCTTTTTCTTTAAGCACTTCTGAAGCTCTATGAACACTTAATGTACTACCTGCTATTACCACTTGCCCTGGCGAATTAAAATTAACCCCAGCAACTACCCCAGCAGTTTCTTTTTCAACTTCCTTACAAACCGCAACAATTACATTATCATCAAGCCCAAGTACTGCTGCCATAGCACCATCCCCAGGTTTAACTGCTTCTTGCATACTCTCAGCTCTAAGGCGTACTAGTTTAAGTGCATCTTTAAAATCAATCACACCTGATGCAACAAGAGCCGTCCATTCTCCAAGGCTATGCCCTGCCATAATCTTCGGCAATCTACCACCTTTTTTGATCCATTCACGATACATAGCATAACCAGCGGTTAGCACTAGTGGTTGAGTATTTATAGTTTGATTTATATTATCTGGGGTTTCCTCTTGTAGCATCGATAAGAAATCACACCCTAGTGTATTTTTTGCAATTTCAAAAGTTTCTTGAATTACATTTGAATTCAATTGACTATCCATCATTTTGAGGCTTTGAGAGCCCTGCCCCGGAAAAATAAATGCAAAATCCATAAAATCTACTTTCTTTAATATATAATGACATAATTATACATCAAAAGCAATTAATTATGATAGTTAACACTTAAGGATAGAGTAATTGGATAAGCCAAAATCATCATATTTAGTTGATACAAAAAAATTAATACCTTAGTTTATCCTCCATTTATAACCCAATTTGAAGGTATAATATTGCTAAGAAGTAGATAATATTCCTTATACTTAATTTGGAATTTATCTTGTTCTAATTTATTACATTTTATTGATAGAAAAATTTAAGGATATTTAATGGCTTCCATATTAACCGCACTAATAAACCTCGCAGATAAAAAAGACAACAATATCAAACATGTTAGATCAAGCAGGACTATTGCCAATGCAATGGGGGATAGTTTGGACGCATATATAAAAAGTCTATTTATTAAGAATATTGATAATCTAACATTAGAAGAAATCAATCTTAAAAATGAGGAAATTTTTAGCTGGCTTGGTAACCAAAATCATATACCAGATTTCATATTAAAAAATAGTGATGCTGTAGAGGTTAAAAAGATAGGTGGTGTTGGTTCTTTAGCACTAAATAGCTCACATCCTAAGCAAGTATTAACTAGCGATTCTTTAATGATATCTCAAGGATGTAGAGATTGTGAGGGGAGCGGGGTATCTTGGTCAAAAGAACTATGGTATGTAATAGGTACTGTAGAAAACAATAAGATTACTTATTTATTTTTTGTACAAGGTCTTTTATATTCTGCTGATGAGTCAATTTATGCAAAAATCAAAAGTGGTATAAAAAATGGAATTGAAGAAATTAGCGGTGTTCAATTCTCAAGCACCAATGAACTAGCTAGAGTGAATAATGTGGATCCTTTAGGCATAACCTCTCTTAGAGTTAGAGGAATGTGGTCAATCAAGCACCCGTTTAATACATATGATTATATTCCAGAAATTGAAAAGCATAACACAACTACAAACGATAAACTTTATACTTATATTTTAGTTGAGAATAAAAAATATTTGTCATTTTCAGAGACAGAAAGAAGTCTATTAGAATCAAAACAAAATGTTAAAATTTATGATAAACAAATAAAAAACCCAAACAATCCTGCACAATTAATCAACTCAAAACTAATCAGAATAGAGGTATAAATAATGAAATTATTATCTTTATTTGCTGGTGCTGGTGGATTAGATCTAGGGTTTAAAAATGCTGGGTTTAATATAATATTAGCAAACGAATTCGATAAAACAATTTGGGATACATACAAGCTTAACCACCCAGAAACCACCCTAATAACCAAAGATATTAGAAGTTTAAATATTGATGACATACCAAATGTTGATGGCATAATTGGTGGACCACCTTGCCAAAGTTGGAGTATAGCTGGTGCTAGAAAAGGAATCGAAGATAAACGCGGTCAATTATTTTTTGATTATATAAAAATTATTTCACAAAAAAACCCTTTGTTTTTTGTAGCTGAGAATGTTGCTGGCATGTTAAACGAGAAGCACCAAGACGTAATAAAAAAAATAATGGATGACTTATCAAACGCCGGAGCATATGGATATAATTTGTCTTTTAAACTAATAAATACGGCCGATTTTGGAGTACCACAAGAGCGAAAACGAGTTTTCTTTATAGGTTATAGAAAAGATCTTAATAAACAATTCTCTTTTGATTCAATTAATAAATATAGACAAAAAGTACTATTAAAAGATGCTATTTATGATTTACGTGATAAATTAGACGAACCGTCTATCTCTAACCATGAATACATGAAAGGCGGATTTTCTACTATTTATATGTCTAGAAATCGCGTACGTTCATGGGACGAAGTTTCTTTTACAATTCAAGCTGGTGGTCGTCATGCACCAATACATCCAGACGCACCTAAAATGATAAAAGTAGAAAAAGATAAAATGGTATTTGCACCAAACTCTAAAAATCTATACAGAAGATTGACGGTTAGAGAATGTGCAAGAATTCAAACTTTTCCAGATAATTTTGAGTTTATATATAAAAATATAGCTGATGGTTATAAAATGGTTGGTAATGCTGTTCCTGTTAAATTAGCAGAAATAATTGCAACAGAAATTAGAAAAGATTTAGCACAGATCAAAACTGTAAAAAGCAACAAAACATTGCAATTTATACCACCAATTAGCCAACAGCTTGTTGGCTAATTGGTATCTTATGAGATTGTCACAGGCGATAGAGAAGCATTTAAGAAGCTTTGCCAACAGTAATCAATGATGCCATAAAATCACTTAAACATGACATCATAAAAAAATCGGTGATTACTGAATTAAAAGCTCTTTTAACTGATATTCTATCTAGTTTATATTTAGTAGCATTTAAAACATATGAGGGATTTGATAACTTTAAAGTTGACGACAATAGAAACATTAAAAATATTTAAGAGGTTGTCAGGTACCCGTATAATTATATTTGATTTAATCCCTCGAAGTTTTTTTCTGCCTTCTGGCATAAATAGTCTAGGAGAGTTTGGTCAACTAAATTATTTGCACCTCTAGAAAAATCTAAGATTTCTTTGGTACGCAATAATAACTCATTATATATATTACAGGAATTATATTTTATTGCTGGTTCTGACTCTAAAACTTGCATTAATCCATCCATTTTTGGAGTATTACTACTGTCAGGTACCCGTATAATTACACACTGTAAAAGTAGACAATTTGGTAAAATTTAGTCGTTGTTAAGGAGTTAAGGTATGACTAAACATGCAAGTGAAGCACAAATTGTTAAAATATTAGAAGAGTTTAGAACAGGTAGTAAGGCTG
>CANFGS010000022.1 GCA_947446595.1 Neisseriaceae bacterium
AGCCAGATTGGTTACTAATGCTTGGGTAGATAAATATAATTATGAAAGACCTCATGATAGTTTAGGTGGACTTACACCTATGAAATATAAAGAAAAATATGGGGCTAATTTGTCTATTTTACAATGTGCATAAAATGGGGGCTTGACATTAAACGCAAGGATTATCCTGATGGTAAGTTTACTTTAGCTTTTGTTGGTTATGGAAATGAAGACGCGAATACTTTAATTGAACTAACACATAATTGGGGTGTTACAGACTACGAATTAGGTACCGCATTTGGGCATATTGCCATTGAAGTGCAAGATATTCATGAAATTTGTAGTCGCGCTAAACAATATGGTGGGCGAATTACTCGTGAGCCAGGACCAATGAAATTTGGTGGTAGCATTATTGCTTTTGTTGAAGACCCTGATGGCTATAAAATTGAACTTATAGAACACACAAAAAGTATAAAACAGCATATTGTATAAGCATTTAATTCACATCTCATAGAGTGATTATACATACCAACACATCAAAAACGCTTAAAACGCTTTAAAATTGATTTTGTAAGAATATTAGTAGATTTAAAGGATAAATGTTATATTATATCAAACCAATTCCCTATTATTAGTATAATAGGGAATTGGTTTTAAAGTAAAAATCATAAGAAAATTTTAATAATGTTACAATTGTCGTCATGATTACTGTAAACATATCAAGTTATGATTTTTAATTATTCCAAATATATAAATTTTAAAAAGATGATTTATACTAATGACTACTCTTAGAATTATTTTTCCAGACCAACTTTCTAAATCTATTTCTTCTTTAGAAGGTTTGGACAAAAATACTGATGGCGTAATGATTTGTGAATATATACAGGATCTTACCTCCATTTCCCATCACTCTAAAAAGATAGCTTTTATACTATCAGCTATGCGCCATTTTGCAAAAGAACTAATTGAAGATGGTATAAATACTTCCTATATTCAATTTGATGCCTTAATAAATGAGACCTCTTTTTTAAAACAAATAAAAAAAGTAATTCAAGAACTAAACCCTCTACTAATAATAGTTACTAAGCCTAGTGAATTTCGTTTATTGAAAATGATTAATTCATGGAAAACTTTATTAAATATTCCTACTGAAATTCTAGATGATACACGGTTTCTTTGTAGTGATAATGATTTTAAAAAATGGGTAAAAGATAAAAAGCAACTACGAATGGAGTTTTTTTATCGAGAAATGCGAAAGAAATATTCTATTTTAATAGATTCAGATGGTAGTCCTACAGGAGGTAGATGGAACTACGATAAAGAAAATCGTAAACCACCATCGAAATATCTAGACATACCCCCTCGCCTTAGTCATAAAAAATCCTTTATTACCAAAGATGTTCTAGCATTGGTAAAAAATCGTTTCTCAAAAAATTTTGGTATACTAGAGCCATTTCATTATGCAGTTACAAGGGATGAAGCTCTTAAAGAGCTAGATCATTTTATTAAATTCATCTTACCAAAATTTGGTGATTATCAAGATGCTATGTTAGCATCTGAACCATATCTTTATCATTCTCTTATTTCAAGCTATCTTAACGTAGGATTATTGTTACCACTTGAAGTATGTAAAAAAGCAGAAATAGCTTATAATGATAATTTAGCATCAATTAATTGTGTTGAAGGATTTATTCGCCAAATTCTTGGCTGGCGTGAATATATTAGAGGTATTTATTGGCACTTTATGCCAGAATACGCAAATCTTAATTCACTTAATGCTACTATAACTCTTCCAGATTTTTACTGGACTACAAACACTAAAATGTTTTGTGTTGCAGAAGCTGTTACCCATACTAGAGACCATGCATATTCTCATCATATTCAGCGTCTTATGATTACAGGAAACTTTGCCTTAATTGCAGGTCTTGATGTAAAACAAGTCCAACAATGGTATCTTGCAGTTTATTCTGATGCATTTGAGTGGGTAGAAATGCCTAATACTTTAGGTATGTCACTTTTTGGAGATAATGGAATAGTCGCAAGTAAGCCATATGCAGCAAGTGGTAAATATATAAATCGAATGAGCAATTATTGTAAAAAATGCTACTACGACCCTAATCAAATGACAGGTGAAAAGTCCTGCCCATTTAATTCTCTTTATTGGGATTTTTTGGTACGACATGAAGATAAATTTAGAGGAAATCAACGTATGCCATTTGTGTTTACTACATGGGATAAATTTACACCAGAAAAAAAACAAGAAATTAGGACACATGCTAAAATAATTTTACAAAAAATGTCTGAAGGTATATTATGATAAAAGTTCATAGATTGGAAGATTTAATATGAAAATAGATAAAAATGTATTAGGTGGAAAATTAGAAATTCACTGTGAATCTCTTAAAACAGGATTTTTTAGAGATGGGTTTTGTAGAACTGATAAATATGATACTGGTAGACACATTATTGCTGCAATCATGACAGAGGATTTTTTAGAGTTTACAAAATCTCGTGGGAATGACCTTCAAACTCCAAGCACTCTAAATGCTTTCCCAGGTCTTAAAGCTGGAGATAAATGGTGTTTATGTGCCCTTCGCTGGCTTGAAGCTCATGAATTTGGTTATGCACCACCGGTAGTATTAGAATGCACTCATGAGAACGCTTTAAAATATGTATCTCTTGAAATTCTTAATAAATATCAGAGATAGTAAATGATTTACTTAGAAAAAAAATTCGACAATAGAGAACAACTTATTTCTTATGTAAAAAAACTAGCACCATGGGCTATAGGTGATGTAGGATATATTGAAGGTGGCAGACAAAGTGCTGAACGCTCACTTGCAAAAATTGACCCTATTCGTTATTCCCTAACGCGTAATTACGGCGATGGAAATATAACAAAACTATCCCCTTTTATCCACCATGGAATCTTAAGTCTTAATGAAGTAAGAAATCATGTGCTTTCAAATACTTGTAATCATAAACTTATATATAAGTTTATCCAAGAACTTGGATGGCGTGATTTCTGGCAGCGTTTAATCACTTATAACCCCGATTTTGTATGGAAAGATATTGAACCTTATAAAACAGGATTTACTGAAAATGATTATGCAAATGAACTACCAGATGATATTAAAGAAGCTAAAACTGGTGTTAATTGTATTGATGAATTTATAAAAGAATTAGTTAGCACAGGTTATATTCATAACCATTCACGAATGTATTTAGCAAGTTTCATAGTCCATTTTCGACGTATTAAATGGCAAGTAGGAGCAAAATGGTTTTTAGAACATCTTCTTGATGGGGATTTAGCTAGTAATAACCTTTCATGGCAGTGGGTTGCAAGTACGTTTAGTAATAAACCATATATTTTTAACCTTGAAAACATTGATAAGTATTTTGGTAATATAATAGATACATCGCCAACTAAAAATGAATTAATCAATCATAGTTATGAAGTGTTACAAAAAACACTTTTTCCAAATATGTAGGCAATTATATGAATAATCAATTGATATTGCTTCACGAAAAAGCACTGAGCATCAACCATAACGTATTTAACGTTGCTCCAAAAGGAACTAAAGCAATTTATGTATGGGATGATAGCTATTTTAAACAAACAAAATATAGCCTAAAACGCCTAGTATTTATATATGAATCACTTTGTGAATTATCAATAGATATAATCTATGGCAACATAATAGACGTAGTAAAAGAGTTAGGTCCACAAAAAATATTTATACCAGCTACTAATAACTTTATGATTAATGATTCAATTGATAAGATAAAATTAATACTCCCTGTTCAATTAGTAGATGATAAACCATTTGTGGATATAAATAATTCTATTGAGTTTAGACGATTTTTTCAATACTGGAGTAAAGCTCAAAAAACTGCTTTTAGTATCGATGGTGAGATTTGATGCCTCAAGGTATTAAAAAAATTAATCTTCCAAGTAAAATATGTCCTTCATGTAATAGATCATTTTCTTGGAGAAAGAAATGGGAAAAAGTATGGGATCAGGTAAAATACTGCTCTAATAAATGTAAAAAAACAAGGTAACATAAATGAAAAACGATATTGGAGCATATAATTTTAAAACTCCTGTCGGCATTCCGCAATTAATCTTGTAAACAAAAATATCTAAATTTTGCTATTTATTTCTTGTCGCATCTTATTTATCTCATTTTTATATAATTAATTGAATATATTTTCATAATACTTTAGTTAATTTGAGTGCAGGTATTAACTTAAAAACAATGTAAAACAGAGTATTTACCCTACCCCATAGATATACCACCATATTTTAATAGGGTGGTATTTTATTTTATATTGTCATAGAATCATCCCCTTAACTAAGATATGCTCAATTTAATTGAGCAAATTAATTTGTCAGGTACCCGTATAATTACACACTGTAAAAGTAGACAATTTGGTAAAATTTAGTCGTTGTTAAGGAGTTAAGGTATGACTATCAAGACCGAGCTATAAAATTAAATTTGCTTGATTATAATAAAGGCTTGGGAGTTAACGGTCAGAATGTGATAGTTTAGGCCGTTTTATTCAATAATGAAAGAATTAACATCATGGAGATGTATTTACCAAACAAAGATGAACTTTAACCTAGGAGCAACTAAGCAACTCAACCAGCTGTAAGAGGGTGGCGAAAATTTGTGTAAATCATTTTTTCGGTGCCCTTTATTAATGATATAATAATGTTTTTATGAAAATTTTATTTATACAATACTGCTTATTTCTAATTACCAATTAGCTTTTTCTTTGGCTATATAGATATTACTTAAACTATGTAATATATCTATTAAAACCATCTTATGTATATACAATTTTATAAATCATAGCTTAAATAGCTACAAAATTAATAATTTATTGGAAATCAAATTGAGGAATCTATATTTGTTTGTCATATTCCTTGTAATGTATGAATTTGGTACTTATGCATCAAATGATATGATTATGCCTGGAATGTTAAATGTCGTAAATGAATTTCATGCTCCAGTTGAGTATGTGAGTCTATCATTAACAGTATATATTTTAGGCAATAGCTTATTGCAATTATTCTTAGGTCCACTATCTGAACGCTATGGTAAACGTATCGTTATTTTAGTTGGTGTTACTTTATTCATGATTTTTACTATATTCTTAGTAATGGCTTCAAATATGCTCGAATTTATGTTTGGTAGATTACTTCAAGGAAGCTCTGTCGCTTATGTAGCTATGGGTTATGCATTAGTTCATGAAAAATTTAATGATAAACAATCTGTAAAAATTATGTCACTAATGGGAAATGTGAGTTTATTAGCACCATTAATAGGACCAGTTATGGGTGTTGCTATTATTCAATTATCTAGTTGGCGTTATGTTTTTATAATCACTGGTATACTAGCTTTTATTTCTTTTATAGGTTTATATATATATACCCCAAAAGACATCATTAAACCATCAAAGATAAATGTAAAAAACACCATCAAATCATATATAAAAATACTATGCACACCTCAGTTTATAGTAGGCACTGTTTGCGTGAGCTTAGGAGCACTAACCATTATGAGCTGGATAGGACTTGCTCCAACCATCATAATTAAAACATTAAATCTACCTATGAAGAACTATGCAATTTATCAATTAATAGCTATTGGTGGACTATCACTAAGCACTATAGTAATGCATATTACGGCTGGGCGTTTTTCATTTAATCGTTTACTTAAAGGTTGTAGTGGTTTGGTATTTTTAGGTCTAACTACAGCATTCATTTTTAATTCAAATATAAATATAGTAGTATTTGCTATGTTTTTATCTAGTTTTGGAGTTGGGATATTTAATACTCTTGCCATGCGTTTAGTAATGACAGTACCAAATTTACCTCAAGGATTAATTACCTCACTAATGGTATTTATACTAACAACAATATTAGCTTTTGGATTAGAGCTTGCAAATCATGTAATTAGCTTTTTTAATTATTCTTTATATGGTTTTACTGTTATTAATTTTGTAACTGGATGTATTTTCATAATACTTGCAAATATATATGCTCATATGAATAAAAACAAAAGTTGGAATTAAATATTACACAATTGGTGAAGTAAATTTACTTCACCAATTGTATAAATGAATTATAACTTACGTACTGGCCAAATATAATTTAAACTAGATTTAGGCTCATTATAAACTTTACTACTATACATATAGATTCCCCACGCGTCATGGTTATCTTTAGTATAACTATCTCCAGACCAATAGAAATCAGTTTGTATGTTATCAAACCCATGCGTATTAAACCAAGCAAATGCAGCATAGCTTCCAATATTTTTTTGTAGTTCTACTTGCTCTTCTTTAGTTGGTAAACGCCAATTATTAAATCCACACAGTTTTAGTTCTTTAACATATTTATTGGCATTATCCCAATTATATTTAGTTGCTGGTGGTGATTTAGCCAACATTAGATGGCTTTTAGCATCAATAACACAAGCGCTTTCTGATCCAGCCCCTTGAACAAAGCGCTCTTTTGCAAAACTCAAAGTACTAATTAAGATCATCCCGAATATACAATACTTCTTTTTCATAAAGTTTCTTTTATAAATCGTTGTTGTAAATTTGTTTAATATAAACACATAATTTTAACATTACTAGTACAAAATTAATGTAAAATTACTATGACTAAATTTTTAGGAGTAATTTATGTTTTATGAAAGAATTTTAAACAAAGTTTTTGCCCGTTCTTTTCGGGGATATAAAACTTTTATTAATACATGATTAAATATCTGACTGAATTTAACAACAAGTATTAATTTCATAAATTAATATTTTCTATAGGATATAACTATGATTAAGGTTTCAAAAAATAAACTTCTTGCATGTTTATGCACTATATTATCTGGAGTTGCTTTTGCATCAGATATACATTTACTAGATATAAATGTCTATTCATGGGCACTTTTACAACCAGGCCATCAAGGAGGTAAAAACTTTGTCAAACATATAATAGCTAATAAATATGATTTTGTAACTACTCAAGAAGCTGATGCTGCTTCATTATTAGACCCAAGTTTTGGTAATTTAGGATCTGAATATCAACTTGTTGGAGGAGCTAACCAAGATGCAAATATTTATTACAATAACACAATTTGGCAGCTTGATAAAATGGAAGTGTTTGATACAACTCCTGATGATTTAATTAGTGGGAACAAAGGTAAACGTATTGCTCTTTTGGGGAAATTTCATAATAAACAAGATAGTAATAAAGTAATAACTATTGCAACTACCCACCTGTGTATATCTTGGTCATCTTCGAGAGGTTGTGTAGGTGATACTCAGGCTAATGCACATATCAAAGATGTACAAAACATAACTACTGAAATTACACAATTTTCAGGTACTACTCCTGTAATTTTTAGTGGGGACTTTAATAATCTAGAGGATATAGTCAACCAAACTCGAGATATAAAAAACAAGGTATTGGAACATTCATTTACTTATATTAATTATGGTGGTAACCCTTCTCCAGTATGGGCAGATAATACCCCAATTGATTTTACATTTTATAAAAGCATTACACAAGATGGATATGCTAAGGGATATATGAAGAATGCTCCACAACCTGATGGCGGTATTAATTTATCAGATCATGATGGTATTGATGCTTCATTTAATTTCTAAACTTTTAAAAGCTGCTAATGCCAGATCCCTCGATTTTTTTAGATCTACTATGGGATGTGGATAATTTTCTCCTAGTTTAAGATTAGCAACTTTTAGTATTTCTTGAGGTGCTTCCCATGGATTAAATAGGTATTTATCTGGCAATAGCACTAATTCGGGCACATAATGCCTTGTATACTTACCATTAATATCAAATTTCTGCCCTTGAAGTACTGGGTTAAATATTCTATAATAAGGTGCAGCATCAGCACCGCACCCAGCAATCCACTGCCAACTTGCGCTATTACTAGCTAAATCAGCATCAAAAAGACAATTAAAGAACCATCGCTCACCTTCCCTCCAATCTAACATTAGGTTTTTAACGAGGAAAGAACCAACTATCATCCTTACTCGATTATGCATAAATCCAGTTTGCCAAAGTTCTCGCATACCAGCATCAACTATTGGTATACCTGTTTGACCTTTTTGCCATTTAGATAATATTTCCTTATCTATGCTCCATGGAAATTTATCAAATTTTGATTGAAAATTATCAGTTGGTAAATTTGGATTATGATATAACAAATTATAAGAAAACTCACGCCATCCAAGTTCACTACAAAATGTATCAATATTATCATTATCTCCATGACTACGCACTTTATGCCAAATATTATTTGGTGAAATTTCACCAAAATGTAGATGTGGTGATAACCTTGAAATATTTGGTTTTTCCGGGTAATTCCGCCCATCTTTATATGAACTTAGTCTCTCAGCTATAAAGTCGTTAAGCTTTAATTTTGCACCTTTTTCACCTATTTTATATTGTTTTACTAATTCCTTATCCCACGGGATATTAGGTAGTAAATTGAGATTATCTATATTAAGCTGGTTTTCGATATCATTTATAAAAGATAAATTAGTGGGTATTGGAAGTGGAAATCTTGGTATTTTACTATTTAGGCAGCCATTTCTATAATATGGTGTAAATACCTTATAAGGTGTACCATCAGATTTTAGCACTTCCCAAGGCTCCCATAGAAGTAGGCTATTATATGTGTTTACCGCTAAACCCTGCTCTATCAAAATTTTTTTAATTTTGGTATCACGATTAATCTGCCATGGCTCATAACAGCGATTCCAATAAATATTGGAAATATTGTATTTTTGTGACAAACTAAGTAAAACCTCAAGAGGATTGCCTATATATACTGATAATTTACCATTTAGAGATTTATTTAGTGATTGAAGAGAATTGTGAAGCCATACACGACTTGCTTCCCCAATTCTAAACATACCAGAGTTTACATCATCAAGAATGTATATAGGTAAAACCAAGCCTTGTTGACAAGCATTAAACAAGGCTTGATTATCTTCTAAACGTAGATCCTGTCGAAACCAATGTATAGATATATTATTTGATGACATTTAAGACAACCTTTTTATAATTTTATATTATTACAACTATGTTAATTTATATACAGTATAATGTAATAATTTTTCAAGATGATTTCATTATTCTAGCATAATACGACCCAATTTATTATCATTAATATAAATCAATATTTAAACAAGCTGGTAAAATATATAATTATAATCTTCAAAGAAATACAATATGAATAAATTTAAAGCGATTTTAAATGTTGCTAGTGGCAATTTTTTTGAGATGTATGATTTTATGGTTTATGGAATTTATGCACCAATAATTGCCCAAACATTTTTTCCAAACAATAATAAATATCTATCAATAATGATGTCTTTTGGGGTGTTTGGAATCGGGTTTTTAATGCGTCCACGGTGCTATTGTAATTGGTGCTTATATTGATAAAAATGGCCGAAAAAAAGGTTTGACCTTAACCCTTGGCTTGATGGCTATTGGTATGTTAACAATTACACTTACTCCAGGATATTCATATCTTGGTATATTTGCTCCAATTCTAGTACTAACAGGACGATTGATACAGGGAATTGCTGCTGGTGTAGAATTAGGTGGTGTATCAATATATTTAGCTGAAATAGCCCCACCAAATCAACGTGGTTTTTATGTAAGTTGGCAGTCAGCCTCACAGCAATTAGCAGTTGTAGCTGCAGCATTAATTGGTTATCTATTAACTAAATATATCACCAATGACCAGATGAATAGCTTTGGTTGGAGAATTCCATTTTTAATTGGTTGTTTTATTGTCCCATTCGTATTTTATCAAAGACGCAATCTAGAAGAAACAGAAGCATTTAAGTCACGAGCTAAAAAATTAACCATGCGCCAAATTTTTAGTTCCGCTCTATCAAGCTACAAAATAATATTTCTTGGCTCAACACTAGTAATGTTTACAACAGTAATGTTTTATATGATTACTGCTTATACACCAACTTATGGTAAATCAATGCTAAATTTTAGCTCTACTAATGCTTTTATGGTTACAGCGTTTGTCGGAATATCAAATTTTATATTACTCCCCATCATGGGAATAGTGTCTGATAAAATAGGTAGAATTAAACCTCTTATATTCTTTAGTATTTTAGGCAGCATAAGTGCTTACCCGCTTCTTTATTTGCTAGCTACAGCACCATCTTTTGGAAAATTTTTATTTGTTGAATTGTTTTTCTCGTTTATTTTTGCTGGATATAACGGTAGCATGGTAGTTGCTCTTACTGAAATAGTTGATAAATCAACTAGAACTATAGGTTTTTCACTGGCTTATAGTCTAGCTACAGCAATCTACGGTGGATTCACACCGCTTATTGCTACGTCCTTAATCCACGTTAGTGCAAATAAAGCAATGCCTGGACTTTGGATATCAATCTCTGCCATATTTAGCTTTATAGCTGTTTGTATAGTGAGGAAATCAACTAATTTAGTAAAATAATATTATTTAGTTTCTGAATGATTATGATCAGTGCAATTACCATTCTTGCAGTTACAACATATAATAGTAGCAACTTCACTATTTATTTTAATAGTTTCTGATGGGCTAAATAAATCACAAGGTAACATTACATGAAAATTCAAACCGATCGCTTTTTCGATTAATTGATCTTTGGTACGCACATGAAATATTAATTTAAGTTGCTCAAGATAATCATTTACACGGCTAGAGGTAATCTGATTACCTAACTCATTTAAAAATATAGAAATTTCAGAATATGAATACTTATGTATACACAAAAAAAGCACCATATGCTGTATGTTATTTAACGGGTAATCATTTAGACTATTACGTTTATTCTGATGGTTTAGTAATAAACCTTTCGTACCACGTAACTTAAATATAGTTTTTATTACATTAGGCCACAATAAGTCTCTAATATGCCCATGAATCCCTACAATAGATTGGGTATGATGGTTTATTATTGGTGACTTATAGATTACTACAATTCTTGACACCGCTTCTTCAAATGTAGCTGATTTATTTGGTATAACTTCCAAATACACCCCTTTTTTACCAGATTTAATAACATTCTGATCTTGGGTTTGAAATTGTTCAGTTCGCTTAGATGAGCATGTTAGATTAAATTTTGCGACCATTTCATCAGCACTTAAATTAAAAAGAGCATCAGGTGAACTAACTCCGATTAATGATGCCATTGCATCAGTCATACTTTGATACTTAAAGTTTATATCTTTAATATATGAATACTCATTTTTTTGTGATGCAAATATTACATCACATGCGTTTTTATAATTAGCGAAATATGTTTTATCGTCCATGATAGCTCCTAAATTTTTAAGTAAAATAATTACACATATAAACCATTAATAATTTTATTAATAAAATTTCCAATAAATCGGTTTAAGTGATGTATTATAATCCGTTAATATTGTCTAATTACATTCTGATTTTTAAATTAACTATTTCTAAAAAGTATAATAATATGTTTTTATCATATGTTATTATAGTATATTATAAGAAAAGTAGTAATAGATTATTGACAAATAATGGGTAATGATGTTACATTTCCTACTTATAAAACTCTCGGGGTGCCATTAGGCTGAGATTAATACCCGTTGAACCTGTAAAGTTAATACTTGCGAAGGAATGAGTTGTGATTGCTATTACTTATAGTATAACGCCTATCTCTTCCTTTTAAAGGAAGAATCTAATGAAATCTTGTAGCTCTAACGAATTTAATCTAAATTTAGCTAAATATTATCCAGGTAGTAAAAGAATACTTAAAAAAGCACAGCTGTATCCAGATATGGCGGTTGCTATGCGTGAAGTAACTCTTACTAACGGGCAAACCCTACCTTTATACGGCACCTCAGGCATATATACCACGCCCGAATTTAGGTTTGATATTAATACTGGATTACCCAAAATACGTAAAAAACTCTCTGATAATCCATTAACGCAATTAGGATATGCCAAAAAAGGTATCATAACCCCTGAAATGGAATATGTAGCTATACGAGAAAATATGGCATTAGAACATACATTACCTAAAGCTAACCCTAATTACCCTATTACCCCTGAAATGGTAAGAGAAGAAATCCTAAAAGGTCGTGCGATAATTCCTGCAAATATCAATCACTCTGAATTGGAACCTATGATTATAGGGCGTAATTTCTTAGTAAAAGTTAATGCAAATATTGGTAATTCGGCTGTTACATCATCTCTAAGCGAAGAAGTTGAAAAGCTTATCTGGTCTGTTACTTGGGGTGCTGATACCGTTATGGATTTATCAACTGGTAAAGACATATCTATTACTCGAGAAAAGATATTACGTAATTCACCAGTTCCTATTGGGACGGTGCCTATCTATCAAGCTTTAGAAAAGGTAGGTGGAGTAGCTGAAAATTTAAGTTGGGAAGTAATGCGTGAGGTACTAATCGAACAGGCAGAGCAAGGAGTTGATTATTTCACAATACACGCTGGAGTTTTGAAAGATTATATAAAGCTAACCCAAAACAGAGTTACAGGAATTGTCTCTCGTGGTGGTGCTATTATGGCTAAATGGTGTATGGCACATAATAAAGAAAACTTCCTCTATACTCATTTTGAAGATATTTGTGCAATTATGCGTGAATATGATGTAAGTTTTTCTCTTGGGGATGGCTTACGTCCTGGTTGTATTGCTGATGCTAATGATGAGGCTCAGTTTTCTGAATTAAAAACCCAAGGTGAATTAAATAAAATTGCTTATAGTTATGATGTGCAAACAATGAATGAAGGCCCAGGTCATATCCCATTAGATAAAATAAAAGAAAATATGGATAAGCAGTTAAAATGGTGTAATGAAGCTCCGTTTTATACCCTTGGACCTTTAGTAATTGATTTTGCTGCTGGATATGATCATATTGCTAGTTGTATTGGGGCTGCTAATATAGCACATCATGGCTGTGCCCTACTATGTTATGTAACACCAAAGGAACACTTGGGTCTACCCAATAAAAAAGATGTTAAAGATGGGCTTATTGCTTATAAAATTGCAGCTCATAGTGCTGATGCAGCAAAATCAGCACATTTTTGTTCTATGTGTGGTCCAAAATTCTGTTCGATGAAGATCCATCAAGAAATCAAAGACTTTCGTCCATGAAAATTGCAGTTCTAGGATCTGGATTAATGGGGGCTTGACACTATGGCTATAAAAGTAAACTAGCTGCCATGAAATTAGTAGCCATTGGTTATAAAAACGTATACTATATAGAACAATCTTAGAGCATGGATTAAAGACTTCTGCTTCCATGACGGATGGCTTTCTTCTGCGTAGCAGTTAATACTATAAGAGCTAATATAACAAAAGCAATTGCAAGATAGATGTTATTTGAATACTTTTGATTAAAAATAAAGTAGCCGTATATTATTCCAGTTAATGCAGTAATTGTATTTACTAACGTATAGTAAACCGCTCCAACCATTTTAATTATCACAAATAGTAATACATATCCAAGCGTTGATAGTAGAACTTCTAAAATAATCAGCCAAGTATTTATATCATTAGAATGTAGTGCATAAAATCCTTGGTTGAAATATACTAATGGAGCATTAAATATTGCTGATACAACAAGCATTCCAAGAGCGTAATTTAAAGAGTTACCAATTTCTGGTCTAAATTTCGAAACATATACAGCACTAAAAGCATACCCTACTGGAATTAATAATACGATAAATAACCAAGCACCACCTAGTTGTAACTTGAAGAGTTGTTGTCCATCAGCAATAATTAAAATTACACCAATAAGTCCAATTAAAATAGAACTACAGCGAATTAAACTAAACTTCTCCTCTTTAAATAATAAAGCCAACATATATAAAAACAAAGGTGAAATATTAGATAAAATCGTAAGTAATCCAGAAGGGACATGATTCGCTGAAATATATATTAGTAAATTGGGAATAACTATCCCCGTTACCCCACTAAGAATAATATATTTAAAAGTTAGTTTATTAAAAATAATCTTTTGCTTCATAATAAAATGAATTACTAATAGTATGGCCATCGGGCCAAAAGATTGCCAAAATGAATAACCATATGGATTTACCCCATGAGTCATACAATACCCAGCAATAGCATAACCACTAGCCCAGTCAATACCCAAAATTATCAATAAAATAACCTGAACCATTCAAGTTAAACTTTCTAAAAAATACTCACGTCACTGATTAATAATACTATCATTATAATTGGGTGAAAGCACAAAATTTAAAAACCGACCTATCCCAGATATATATGCATAACTATGATAAACTCCCATAGGAATATAGACTGATGCTGGACTATCAACTATTTGAGTTATTGAGTCTTCTCCATGACCAAATGTAACGCTTACCTTTAGTCCTGTTCCATCAGTATTATTTCCCATAAATACAAAGGTACTATCACAATTATGAGCATGTGAATCAACATGTGGCTGATATGAGTTAATATAATCTTTATCAAATATCCGCTCTATTATATATATATGACTTCTAATATCGACTCTATTATCCATATGCACCCATCTAGTGCCTACACCATCACGATGATGAAGTAACTCAGAAGCACCCCTAACAAAAGGGATCTTAACTTCAAAATTATTATTAACTCTATTAATATTTTTTCTATCTAAAGTATTTACCATAATATTTCGAGATCTTCCAAAATCTATTGGATTAATAGCTTCATAGGCTTCATGATCCTTTTCTACAGCATTGATATGATATTTTGAAACATGTGTAAATACATTCCTACCTAATAATGGATGATGCGGCTCAATATCAAAAGCACCTATTCGAGAAATTGCTCCTGAAAGCTCATCTGATAATCTAAAATCAAAGTTTTTAATACCATAAAACGTATCTAATGATTTAGCTAATGGTACTAAGTCACATATTCCACTTCTCTCACCGATACCAAGTACAGAAGCATCTACAACTGCAGCACCAGCATCTATTGCTGAAATTGCATTAGCATGAGCTAGACCAAGATCATTGTGTAAATGAACCTCAATTTCACAAGAAAATTTTTCTTTAGCAAATTTAACAGCTTCATAACATTTTCTAGGATGCCAAATACCAACCGTATCAGCCAGACTAATACGATTGGCACCAGCAGTAACAGCAGCAGTTCCTAAATCATAAATATGCTCAAATGAAGTCCGTGAGGCATCTTCTATACTAAACCTTACCTTAAAACCCAGCTCTTTTGCTAATTTAATAGATTTAGTAACTTCATCTTTAATCCACTCTCTTGATTTATTGCTAAACTTACTATTTAAAGAAATATCATTAAATGATGCCCAGATTCCAATCCATGTTGCATTTGTTGCACGAGCAGCCACTACATCATCTGTATTTGCACGCGAATGTACTAATATATCAATATCTCTCACAGCCGATGCGATTTTAATACAATTTTGTTTTTCAAACTCAGAGATTCCAGGTTGACCAATTTCAATAATGCCAACCCCAAAATCTTTCAGTCTATTAGCTAAAAATATTTTTTCTTCAATAGAAAAACATACTCCGCGAAATTGCTCTCCTTCACGAAGTGTAGTATCAAGTATTTGAATTTTACTCATGATTACCTATAAACCTTATTACACTATCAATAAATTGATCTCTAGTTTTTTCATAAATTAACCAATGCGTAGCTTCTTTTAGCTCAATCTTTTGCTTAACTTTTACATTAGTTAATTTACTATATAGCTCATGATCAGCAAATAAATCTTGGTCTCCATATATAACTAAGGTTGGTGTTGTGATTTTATTAATATCATATATAGGATGACCATTCCAGATATTATACAAATCTTTCATAGGCCCCATAGGTCTACGTAACGAATTTGGTAAAAATGGGTTTGGGTCAGCATTAACATACGCATTTGCAACATCTGAAAGAGATCTTTGTGTTACTATAGTAGCATTTCCTCTAATCATCATATTCCAATGAGTGTTTATAACCTTCCATGGAATATTTTGATAAGCTGGTAAATTATCACTAAAATCATTATTTTTTCCGGAAAATGGTTTTATAAAAACTGGTTCAATAGATTTTTGTAGGTGAGAAGAATACATTGCTCCATACAAAATAAGATTATTTACATCTTGTGAGTACAAAGTAGAATACATTGCTCCAACAACGGCACCCCAAGACCAACCAAGTATTGATACTGAGTGTGCTCCAGTTATTTTTGTAATATAATTGACTCCTTGATGAAGCTCTTTAACAGCTTCTTTAGCATCAAGTGGATATTTTCCTATAGGAGCAGGGTTACTCTCCATAATTAAAGGATAAGATGATTTACCTTCACCAATAAAATCAATACCCCATACATCAAATCCTCGTTTTGCAAGAGCATCCATAAGTGAATAATTAGGAACATCAAAAGCAACTAGAGATGGAATACTTAATGGATTAATAAGTACAATAACTTTTGATGATTTAGATGCTGATAGTTTTTTTTCTTTCAAATGAATTTTTTGATTATTATAAGGAATATAATATTCTTTAGAAATAATTTTATCTGCATAAGCATTTGTTATAAAAGCGCTTATTAATATTAATGTTATTGTTTTAAAGTTCAGCATTGTCCCAGCTTCCATTATCAGGAGTTAGAACCTGTACCATATTACTATTAGCCATATCTATTTTAACCAAATTTGGAGCATATGCAGGTTGTAGATTAGCTCGATTAAGAATAACCTTAAAAGCCTCAAAACTTGCACAAATCCCTACAATATTTGCAATAGGACATATAACAGCCCAAGGAGCTTGATTATTTAAGTACTCATCAGCCCAAGACTTTATAGCTCCGTGTTTAACAGAAGCAAGAGCTCTACCATTTTTAATTGCAGAAATTTCTTTTTTTACTTCATCTGTTAGTTCACGACCAAGTGATGGATGCCTTAACACTAATTCATATGCTGGAGTATTTTCAGAGAAAGTTATTACACCACCTCTAAATGGTGGTGTTACTGCTATCCACACTGAAGGTACTTTTAGCTTTTGTGCGGTACGATGAATAATAACTCTAGCAACTAAATTATCAGTTGCATCAATTACCACATCTGATCCAGCAATTATTTCATCTGCATTTGATTCATCTAACTTTTCTTGACGTACAGTTACATTTATATTTGGATTTATATCAATAATAGTCTCTTTGGCACACATTGCCTTAGATTTACCAACTCTTGAAATTGAAGAAAGCATTTGACGATTAATATTACTATAATCAAATGTATCCATATCAATAACTTGGATATTACCAAAACCCATACGAGCTAAACTTATTAGCGTAATGCCTCCAACACCACCAGCACCAACTACAGTTACTTTAGCATTTTTTAGTTTATATTGTTCTTCATGGGTAATTACCCCATAATTTCTAGCATAAATTTCTTGTTCAATATTTTGCATAATAATTCCTTTTAATATTATATTTGATAAGCTTCCCAGTGTCCACATTGAGGATTAATAACGCTAACTGGATTCGTTAAATTATCCATATCAATGTATACACCTTTAGGTGCTTTTGCTAAAGGCTCTTGCCCAATTAAAATTTGAATTGCTTCATGACAACTAAATGAAGCAATGAGTGATGCACGTATTGGAGTAATAATCCATCCAGCTCGTCCACTACAAAAGTCGTCAGCCCATGATTGTGGAGCACCTTTGGATACTGAGTATTGAGCCCGCTTTTTTTTAATATCATGTACAAACTGTGTTACTAATGGATCTGATATAGACTTACCTTTTGTTGGAATATTTAGTGCATCTTCATACGAAATACCATCTGGGAAAAATGAAGATACAAAACCACGGTGCGGTGGACTTCCTGACATAGAAATACTTGGTATACCTAGTGCTCTTGCAGCACGATGAACCACTATTCGTGATGGCATATCATCAAGCGCTTCAAGAACTAAATCATGCCCAGTAATAAGCTCATCTACATTTTCTTCAGTTACCCTTATATTTTTAAAATCAGTGCTAAGATATGGATTAATATCTTTCAAATGTTTTTCAGTTGCAACGCTCTTATATTCATTCATAGTTGAACTCATTGCCATCATTTGACGGTTTGTATTAGATAATTCAAAAATATCTGGATCAACGCCGCTTATATGCCCAACACCGCTTCGTGTCAAAAGGATTGATTCCATACCGCCTACACCGCCTAGGCCAAATATGATAATCTTACTACTATAGAGCCTCTCTTGCTCTTTTGGTGTATAAACACCTATATTTTTTTTGGTAATTTCATTATAAAATTCGGAAACTGATAGTGCCATGATATCCCTTGTATAGACAATTTAAATTTTTACCCATAGCTTAAATCATAAGCTTTCTAAGGTTTTTTTATACTCTTGTACCTTTAGCCGAAGATCACTATCGCTCATTTCAGTACTATCTTTTGTTTCATTGCTCAAAATAAAAGGTTCCAAATATTGCATACCGCAATATTTGGCAGTGTTTTGGAATGGCTTCAGTAAATCTGGAAAATCAAAACCAATATCATTTTGATAACGTACACGACTAGCATTAGATGTGGTTACACACATAAATCCTTTAGCTTTTAGTTTGTCACCGCCATTGCCGTATGCAAATCCATAACTAAACACCTCATCAATCCAAGCTTTCATTAGCGATGGGCTACTATACCAGTGAAATGGAAACTGCATAGCTATAATATCATTTTTAGTTATTAACTCTTGTTCCTTAAGGATATCAATCTTACCATCAGGATAATTTTTATATAAATTTGACACTGTAACATTTTTAAGATCACTAATTTCATCAATAAGTGCTTTATTTAAACGTGAAGTTTGGTAATTAGGGTGAGCGTAGATAACAAGTATATTTTTCATTATAGAATCCTTTGAATAATCATATTTTAATATAGTGCTTGTATTAGCTAATTCAAGTGTTAATTACAATTTATAACTTATCGCGGTAGAGTCTATAAATAATAAAACTAAATAACATTGGTGTAGCAGTAAAAATAATTAAATTTATCATAGGAGAATAAGGCAGTTTTGTAACCGTATATATTACTAAACTAATTATAATATACATAATACACATATTAAAACCTAGAGCTTGTGCGCTATGATTTTTAAAATGAGTCATAATTCTAATTTGAGTAGGAGGGATTAAAATAGCATTACCAATTCTAATTAAAAACAGACTGAAACTCACCATTATAATTAAAGAGTCCCCATTTAAAATTAAATTTGACAATACAATAATAACAACACCAAAACTTCCGGAATATACACCTAAACCAATTAGTAATGAAACACTATCCCCCTTATTATTAAGCATACGCATTATCCAATTACCTAAAAAATAAGCGAAAGATACTAAAAAAAATATATATGAATAATGTATTGGAGTGACATGCCAAGAATTAATATACAAATAACTAGATATACCAATAAAAGCATAAAATGAACTTATAGTCACACTATATATAAAAGTTAAACTCATAAAACTCGAATTTGATAATAAGCTTTTATAAATAATCAGATATTCAGTAATGCTAGTTAATTTAGTAGATTTATTATGATTAGTTTCTGGAAGTAGTTTATATATGCTAATAAATATAGTTAACCCAAGAGTTGAACTTAATAAAAAGCAATATCTCCAACCAAGATAATGTCCAATATAGGCGCCAATTGTTGGAGCTAAGGCTGGAGATATAATCATACTTAATAATACAATACCATTAGCATTTATTTGTTCTTTGTCATTCATTATATCTTTTAAAATCATGCGTGAAACTATAACAAAAGTAGAACACCCTAAAGATTGTAAAAATCTTAAACAAATAATAAGTTTAATATCTGTAGAAAAGACGATAGCAAATGAACTAATAGTAAAAGCAAGCACACCAATTAATAATACTAGGCGTCGACCATATCTATTACTAAAATCACCTACAAATAACACGCCAAATGCAAGACCAAATGTATAGGCTGAAATAGTTATGTTTAATATATCAGCAGGACTATGAAATTCAGTAACCATCTTAGGTAATGAAGATATATATATGTCCATTGCAGATACCCCTACTATAATTAGACTAGCTAATAAAAATAGTAGAAACTTTTTATTTATAACATTCATATGACTTTTAGAACAACTGATAAAATAAAACCATAATATTAATAGCAACTACAGTCATAAAAAAAGGCCTAATTAATTTGGAACCTTTTAAAATCACCATTTTGGATCCAAGATAATTACCCACTAATTGCCCGAACGCCATTAGTAACCCAATTTCGAAATTAACATTGCCATAATATAGAAATATTGCTAGAGAAAATAAATTACTTTTTAAATTTAGCACCTTTGCATAACCTGAAGCATTTAAAAAGCTATATCCTAGAAAGAATACAATTAATATAATCCAAAAATTACCAGTACCTGGACCAAAAAAAGCATCATAAAATCCCAGCATAAAACCAAATATAGAAAAGAAAACTGCCTCATTTAATCTTTTTTTACCAGTACTTAATCCTGATGATTTATTAAATAGATTAAAAATAAAAACAGCAACTAATAGAAATGGAACCACATAGTGCATAAATTGATTAGATATATAGTTAACTAATACTGCCCCACAAACAGCACCAATAAAACCCATTACTAGTCCACGATACACTGTCATGAAGTTTATTAAACCATTTTTGTGATATTGATATACTGCCAAACTCGTACCAATGGAACTTTGAAGTTTATTAGTACCAAGAACTAATGAAATAGGCATTCCAGTAAAAGTAAGAGCTGGTATACTAATTAGCCCACCACCTCCAGCTATAGCATCAATAAACCCAGATAAACATCCCATAAGTATAAGAAAAACATACATTATATATTGGTGATGTTCAAAAAAAATCTGCATTACTTTTAAAGCCTTGCTTGATAGTATTTTATGTATATAGATATTTTATCAGAAAAGTTGTAGTATACAGAATATAAATGATAAAAAATGGGCATAAATATTTATTTATGCCCATTTAAAGTTAGCTGTATTTGATACAGTTAATTATGGTGCCGTACAAGAACGAGCTTTATTGTATTGACATTTTACTGCCAAAAACGATGTTCCACCTACATCAATTGTAACTCCACTATTATCTTTTAATGCTCCCGTATCAGGATCTCCTTCTGAATCATCTACAGAAAATGAATATACATTCATTTGTAATACTTTATGAATAAAAGTTGTATAGGGATTAAGACAATACATAGAACTATAATCAGGATAAGCATCTTCAGAATCAGGAGTACCCTTTGCTAAAAAATTAATCCATTCATTTTTTTGATCAGGATGTTCATTACCATAAGTCCATCCAATAATGTTTTTTACAGTAGTATGAAAATCTTCTAATGTATCATAATGAGTAAAACCTGCTGAATTAACTACATCCTGCACATAAGCTTTAAATTTATTACATCTAGTAGGGTTAGAATCTGTACTACAGTCATAAGGCGTAACACCAGTAACATTCCCAAACCACTGCGCCCACTTAGTAACTAAAGCTTTAACATTTGGATCTGATAAATTTCCATTTATAAAGTTAGCCCCTCCTGGGAAAGTATAGATATTTTTTGAGATATCACTTGATGCATAAGAACTCCAAACACTGTTAAAATTCTTACTTAGACGAGGATCTAAAACGGCATCATGCTCATCAGTCATATAGTTTCCTGTATAACCATATCCAAAGTTGGTTGCCCCACCATCAGTTACTTCCATAGCAACAGGTAAACCAGTATAAATCGTATCAACTGCTGAATAATCGTAATTTACCCCATATGGATTACCAACTTTATCATTAGCATATCTAAATGTATATTCAAGTAATTGAAATCCTGTAGTATTCGGATCTGGTAACCCACTAATATCAGGTTGGTCTTTATCAAAAATATATACCCTTTGTGCTACCCCATACTCTTTACCCACATTAGTAATATCACAGGTATTAGGAGGAACTAGAGTAGATCTCTTCCACATTTTAAGACTAGAACTAAAAAACCCATACCATATAGGTTTGGTAGTATAACTATTACAAACTCTAACTGGCCTTTTTTCTTCAGGAGGAGGTGTTGGTTCAGGGTCTGATTCACTAATATTCCAGATTTTAAAGGATTTGATCGTAAAAGTAGCAGTTTGCAACTTTGTATCTACTTTATCTTTGAACGGAGTACCACCAAATGCAAGATTTATCTTCATATGATATCCATCCAATGAATTATGGTTATTTAAAGCTTTATTAAAAATTACCACTGGATCTCCTGATGATTCTTGGTATATAGGAGATGAGTTAATCGCTTGTTTTAGTTGCATATCATTATAGTTCATGTTTTTAGTCCAAACTAATTGATCATTTAAAAACATGCTTATTTGCCAGAAATAATTTGGAGATTCGTTAGTGTTCTTAATTTTATGCCACATAAATGCATATTTCATAGGTTTATCATATGATTCTGAAAAATCACTCCAGGAATATGATTCAACACGTAAACCTTCACCACCGCCAATATCATGCTCATAACTAGGACCAAAATGTAGAGTTGAGAAACCACCACTAGGAGTAATCGGGCTTTGTGGGTTATCCGCTGCTTTTTCCATTAATTCCATAAAGTCGATCTCACCACCTGATGGCCAGACAGGAGCCCCTGCTACAGGTATCATCCAAATTGCTGGCCATAAGCCTTGTGCATAGTACGGATTATTTACACCTTGTAGATTATGTGGTAATACCACATTCATTTCAGCATAGCCATATATTTTGGCATAATCAGTAACTGCTTTTTTGGTAATTACTGCACCTGATAAATAGTGCCCAGCTACTGTTGGATTAGGTACTAATTGTAAATTTAAACCAGAGTCTAAATCAGTACCAGATTTAAACTTATCTTGATCAGGAACATAATCTTCTAATTCATTATTTCCAGTTTCTTGACCTGTCATCTTAAGATATGTAAACGTATCTTTCCAACTGTTTTCACTAGTAGTGTCGTCATTAACAACTAGGTTACAATTTGATAAACTAGCAACACCTGGTATAGTAGGACAATTAACTGCTGGCGTCGGCGTTGGAGAACTACCAGATCCAGTACCACCTGCGCCCTCGCAATTTACTAATAGTAAAAACAGTAATCCACAAAATAATCTCCCAATTATTTTGTTACCAATAATATATTTCATCTAAAATCCTTTTATATTGTTTTATCTAGGGTTTTACACATTTTAATGCGTAAAATTTTATTCAAATCAATAGCAGTTAACATTAGTTTTGACTTGAGCATCGCAGTGTAACATATGAAATTTGAATCACTACAGTGTAATTCTTAGGGTAAGAATTATGCTTATCATAGTAAGTTTTTAGGTCGCTTAAAAACTATTATGGTGTTAGAGTGCACTTGGTTTATACATTATATTAATAATACACTACTGGAGCTAGGCATGCTATTGTTCAAACAACCAGCCATAATTTTGATGACTTTGTTACTAATCTTTGTAGGCAAAGCTTATGCAAGTGATGTAATTATAAATGCTTCACAAACATGTGAAGCTAAAGTTATAAATAATGACTATCTACATACATGGTGGCATTGCAATTCAGTATTTGACAATAGTTCTACTATAGTAGGAAATAACATCGTTAGAGGATCTACGGTTTATAGTGCACAAGTAGCATCAGCTAATGATAATGTGGCATATGACTCATTTATATATATGAGTATTCCTAGGGGAGGACAACAAAAAACATATACTACACCTGATGGCGCAGAATTTGCTAACTCAAATAATTTAACTATGAGCTGGACTAGTTTTGAATATGACAAAGAAAGTGCTTCAATCTTCATTCAGACTAAAGGTATACAAATTGATAGCATAGATGATATAACTATACGGCCTATAAGACTAATGAATTTATTTAAATTAACTCTTGATCAAACTCGTCCTAATTCAATTCGCATTGATATTCCATACTCAAATAATGGTTATAAATTTTCAGTAGAATTTAAGCATGATATACTTGATGTTAGAAATAATAAAGGTAGTTTGGCTTTAAATATAGGCAATAAAGTACTTTTATATCTTCAAGAGTGGCATCACCCAATACGTTTTTCATATTGGCTACTTCACTAACATTAGCTGACATCAATTCAGCATGTTCAATATACCCATCTTTTGCATCGGTAACAATAAACTCTTTGTAACCAAAGAGAG
>CANFGS010000023.1 GCA_947446595.1 Neisseriaceae bacterium
CCATCTGGTGTTGAAATGGTTATGCCTGGAGATAACGTGCGTATCAATGTTGAATTGATTGCTCCCATTGCGATGGAAGAAGGACTACGTTTTGCCGTTCGTGAGGGTGGTAGAACTGTTGGTGCTGGCGTTGTTTCTAAGATTATGGCTTAATATATAAATAATTTAACTTATATAGGTCAATAGCTCAATTGGTAGAGTGTCGGTCTCCAAAACCGAAGGTTGGGGGTTCGAAGCCCTCTTGACCTGCCATTTTTTAAAAGAATTTTATGAGTACACAAGTAAAAGAAACTCCCAGTCATTTATTTGACTATTTAGCTTTAGCTCTTATCATTGCTGGTATTGGGTTGTTTTATTCTTTGCACATTAATATTTGGTTTAAATGGGCAATTGTGCTAGTGTCTATTACTGGTGCTGTTGCTACTTTTTTCCTATTATCACCAAAAGGTTTAGAACTTCATGGGTATGTCAAAGACTCTTGGAGGGAACTAGGTAAGGTTGTATGGCCAAGTAGAAAAGAAGCAACCCAATTTACCTGGATTGTAATTCTATTTGTGATTATACTAGGCCTATTTTTATGGCTTATTGATAGTTCGCTATCATGGCTATTTTATAGCGTGATTCTGGGAAGAGGTAACTAAATGAGTTTAGCTTGGTATGTAGTACAAGTTGCTACAAATATGGAAGACAGGGTACAAACAGGGATTATTTCTACTATCAATCAAAAGATTGAGGTTCTTAGTGCTTTATCTGATACGACAAAAGTAACAGAACTAAAATCAGCTTTTGGAGTTGAAGAAAATCTTTCAGGGATTGAACTTGAGGAATACCTTAGAACTCATGTAATTTTGGTACCTAAAGAAAAAGTAGAAGAAATTAAAAACGGTAAAAAACGTGAGACTGATCGTAAAATATTTCCAGGCTATGTATTAGTACGCATGGAATATACCGATGAAAATGGTCTACTTATCAGAAAAACCCCTAAAGTTGCTGGGTTTGTTGGTGTTGCCAAAGACTCTAAACCAGTTCCAATTAGCCAAAAAGAAGTTGATAGTATTTTACGTCAAGTAGAACAATCAAAAGAAAAAGCTAAACATAAAGTTGAGTTTGAAGTTGGTGAAAAAATACGTGTTATTGATGGACCATTTGTTGACTTTAACGCTGTTATTGATGAAGTTATTTATAACAAAACCAAGCTACGTGTAAATGTTCAAATCTTTGGACGTGAAACATCAGTTGAGCTTGATTTTGGACAAGTAGAGAAAACAGCCTAACTATTCTTAGTTTTTATCCGTCATCGAAGCAGCAGGCTGGGATCCATGCCCTAAAATCTAATATATAATTTTTGCAAATAAATCATAATCATCAGATGATGTTACTAATACCTGTACCCTATCGCCTACGTTTAGTTTATGTAGGCCATTATTTTTGATATGAACTAAACCATCAATCTCTGGAGCATCGTATTTACTTCGTGCAACAATTTTACGTCTATCAATCTCATCAATTACTACTTCAATGGTACTACCAACCTTAGCGGCTAGTTTTTGACGGCTAATTGATAGCTGATGTTGCATAAAGCGATGATAACGTTCTTCTTTGATTTCTTCAGGTACATGGTTTTCTATTTGATTAGCCTTTGCTCCCTCAACAGGAGAATACTTAAAACACCCTACTTTTTCAAGCTGCGCCTCACTCAAGAAATCAAGTAACATCTGAAAGTCTTCCTCAGTCTCCCCTGGAAATCCAACAATGAAGGTACTTCTAATTGCCAAATCTGGGCAAATCTCACGCCACGATTTAATACGTTGTAAAACATTATCTATTTTCCCTGGACGTTTCATAGCTTTTAAAATTTTGGGGCTTGCATGCTGAAATGGAATATCTAAATACGGTAAAATAAGCCCATCTGCCATTAAAGGAATAATCTCATCTACATGTGGATAAGGATATACATAGTGTAATCTAACCCAAACACCTAACTTACCTAGTTCATTACATAAATCAAGCATCTTGGTCTTTACAGGACGACCATTAAAAAATCCAGTACGGTATTTAATATCAACACCATAAGCACTTGTATCTTGAGATATTACCAAAATCTCTTTGGTACCAGCGTTAACTAGTTTTTGGGCTTGATTTAGTACATCCCCTATTGGGTATGAATCAAGTTTACCACGCATATCAGGAATAATACAAAAAGTACAAGTATTGTTGCAACCCTCAGATATTTTAAGGTATGCATAATGCTTAGGAGTTAGCTTAACGCCTTGTTCAGGTACTAAATCAATGAAAGGATCATGAGGCTTTTTGAGGTTTTGATGAACTAAATCCATTACCTCAGAAGTTGCATGAGGACCTGTAACTCCTAATACATTAGGATATTTACTCATAACAACACCATCTTTTGCACCCAAGCATCCCGTTACAATAACCTTACCGTTTTCGTTAAGTGCTTCGCCAATGGCTGATAATGACTCTTCAACCGCAGAATCAATAAACCCACATGTGTTTACAATAACAATATCCGAACCCGAATAATCATTAGATACCTCATAACCTTCAGCTTTTAGTTGGGTCAATATATTTTCTGAATCAACCAATGCTTTGGGGCACCCAAGAGAAACAAAACCAACTGATGCCATTACTTACCCTTTTTTTTATCACTACTAAATGGAATTTGCATATAACTAAATATATTTTCTGTTTGATTTTGAAGATGTTCCTGCATTTTTAAAAATACATTAGTACTATTTTCTACATATTCTTTTAGACTCGACTCTATTTGTGGAGTTTGTTGCTGGATAAAGTCTTTCCATAACTCGACCCCTGAAGACAGTTTATCTTTACCATATACATCACGTATTTGCTCATAAAACTGTTTTTGCATCTTGCGAAACAGATCAACACCTTGCTCCAGAAATGGACTAACTGATGGTTGAAATGCCTTACCATAGAAACGAATAATCTGAAATAGAAAATCATTCGAAAACATTGGTACGCCATTTACTTCTTCTTCAAGAATAATTTGTAAAAGTACGCTTCTAGTTAATTCTTTTTCTGTTTTAACATCAATTACTTTTACTAATTCACCATCGACAATTATTTGTTTTATATCATCTAAAATAATATAAGTACTTGTTGCGGTGTCGTATAATCTACGATTTTGATATTTTTTAATAATTCTCGTTTCAAATTTTTTCTTCATATAATATATTATCCTATAGTGATTTTAACCCACCAAAAAAACTTTGAGTGAAACCTACTTGACAAGATGGCTGCAAAGCAACACAATAGAGTCTCATTTAGTAGGCTATTTAATATGTAGTATTATAATACAAATACCAATTTAAGGCCCTATTTAATTTATTAATTTATTATAATCTTTTTTAATTCCTCAAAGATGACGAGATTCTGGTAAAATAGCGTTATGTTAATAAAACGGAACCCCTATGCTCGAAACTGATATTATATGGCAACAATGCTTGATACTCCTAAAGGAACAATTTGGAGAGCAAGACTTCAATACGTGGTTTAAACAACTTCAAGCACGTTATAAAGACAATAAGCTACAGATTATTGCTAATAATCGTTTAGTTCAAGATTTTATTCGTAATAAATACCTTACCCAAATTAGTAATATTTTAAATGAGCTAACAGGTGGAGTTGATATAGAGCTTATTGTAGCAAAGAGCTCTGAAATTAAACCAAACACTCCAAAACCCACTCAAGTTAAAACTAATACAACGCCTAAAAGCCATGATAAAGACTTAGCCGAAAACCTACAACAAGCAACAAAACTAAATCCTAATTACACTTTTGATACTCTGGTACGTGGTAACTCCAACCAACTAGCCTACGCCATAGGGATGCATGTAACTCAAAAGCTGGGGCATAAAAATCATAATCCATTGTTTATCTATGGTGGAGTTGGTCTTGGTAAAACCCATTTAATGCAAGCTATCGGTAATGAACAATATAAAAATAACCCCAAGGCTAAAATCAGATATTTGCATGCTAATGACTATATCCAAGATGTAGTAAAAGCATCCATGCGTCAAGGCTTTGATGAATTAAAAAAATATTATAATAGCCTAGACTTACTCCTAATGGATGATATTCAATTTATTGCGGGTGATAAGACCAAAACTCAAGAAGAATTTTTTTATACATTTAACACTTTAATAGATAAAGGCAAACAGGTTATTATGACTTGTGATACCTACCCTAAAAACATAAACAACCTAAACGAACGATTAATTTCAAGATTTGCTTCAGGCCTAACAGTTGAAATCCAACCACCTGAGCTTGAAATGCGAGTAGCCATCCTAAAACGTAAGGCTGAACAAAATCGCATCAACCTTGATGATGAAGTAGCATTTTTTATTGCCCAAAATATCAAAGCCAATGTACGAGAACTAGAGGGTGCACTTAACAAAGTAATTTATCAAGCCCATTTTTCTGAAAAAGGTATTAGCCTTGCTATTGCTAAAGAAGCACTTATGGATGTTTTTGCTTTGGATAGTAGAAGTATATCTATAGATGATATCCAAAAAATAATTTGTGATTTTTATAAATTAAAAATTTCAGATTTGCTATCAGCAAAACGCACTCAGGTAATTGCTCGTCCGCGCCAAATGGCAATGTCATTATCTAAAGAGCTAACCCAGCATAGCTTACCAGCTATTGGGAATGCTTTTGGAGGTCGCGACCATACTACAGTGATACATGCCCAAAAAACTATTCATAATTTGCGCAAAACTGATGAAAAAATAGAACGTGAATACAATTTACTAATTCAAATGCTCAATACATAAGACTTATTCATAAAGGTAGATCAAATATGTTACTTACTATTAGTCGTGATACATTATTAAAACCATTGTTACTAGTATCTGGTTTTGTAGAGAAAAAACAAACTATGCCAATTTTGTCAAATGTCTACATCAAAAAGGCAGGGGATGCGATAACCATAGTATCTAATGATATGGAAATTCAAGCAAGTATTAATATCAATGGACCTATGAGTGGTGAAGATTTTATTATCACCCTACCAGCTAAAAAACTCCAAGATATTCTAAAAGTTCTACCTGATACTGAGCTTGTTTTTACTCGTGAAGATGCTAAGATTGCTGTAACAGCAGGTGCTACCAAATTTACCTTACAAAGTATGCCTGGAGATCATTATCCATTACTACGTATTATCGATACTGCAATTTGCAAATTTACAATGCCTCAGTCAAAATTAAAATCATTACTTGGGCAGGTTCAATATGCAATGGCAGATAAAGACAGTCGGGTATTTCTAAATGGAATGCTATTTGAAATTAAGGATAACACACTTCGTCTGGTTGCAACAGATGCTCACCGCCTTGGATATGCAACTACTGATATCGCTGAAGCTATAAGCAATGCTAGTAGCATAATACCACGTAAAACAATTATTGAATTATTCAAACTTTTGGATGATTCTACAGATGGGATAACTATTACTGTTTATCCCCACCAAGTATCTTTTGAAACTAACGATAAGCAATTAATTACCAAAGTGATTGATGGTAAATACCCTGACTATGAGCGTGTTATACCACTAGGCAATGACAAACTTTGTTTAATTAAACGCGAAGATTTCCTAAGAGCAATCGAGCGTGTTGCAGTAATTGGGATTGACAAACTAAAAACTGTAACCCTTGAAATAAATAAAAATGTTCTAGCTCTTCGATGCCGCAATGAGGAGCAAGAAGACTCTAATGATCAAATCGAAATCACTTATCAACAAGATGAAGATTTGAAAGTAAGCTTTAATATTAATTACGTTAGAGATCTTCTAATCAACTCTCAGGCTGAGTATCTACAATGGGGATTTTTTGATGGTCAACGTAGTGTTTTAGTAACCATACCAAACGATCCAAACTTTAAATCAGTAATTATGCCGTTACGTGCTTAAAAAGTTAACCAACCCCGAACTTGATTCGGGGTTTATTGAATCTACAGTCTTCACCGTAAATAATACTTGACAAAATCACTCAACTAATACTAAAATATATACTTAGAGATAAAAGATTTCGGGGTAAATATATGAAACTAACCACTAAAGGTAAATTTGCAGTAACAGCAATGCTGGATATTGCAATATATAGTGATACCTCCCCTATGACCTTGTACGCTATTAGCGAACGTCAAGGAATTTCGATATCTTATTTGGAGCAGTTATTTGTAAAACTACGCCGTCTTGGAATGGTTAAAAGCTATAAAGGCCCAGGTGGTGGTTATATGCTAGCTCGAGAAATGAATAAAATCAGTGTATCTGAGATTATTAAAGCAGTAGATGATGATATGGACGCCAGAAGCTGTAGCGGGCTTAAAAACTGTCGCTCGAATAATAAATGTCTCACTCATGATCTATGGAATGGTCTAACTAATCATGTATACCAGTACCTAGATGGAATCACTCTTAACGATTTAATAAAAAAACCAACGAGCCAAACAGAAATAAAGCTCAATAAAACAATAACTAAAATATAATATTTTTAAAGCGATACAATTACTATGTCACTCAAATTACCAATTTATTTGGATAATTCCGCAACTACCAAAATAGACCCGCGGGTATTGGAAAAAATGATGCCATTTCTAACAGAAGAATTTGGCAATCCAGCCTCACGCTCACACTCTTTTGGATGGACTACTGACAAAGCAGTAGAACATGCAAGAGAACAAGTAGCAAATGCAGTTGGTGCTGATAGTAAAGAAATTATTTGGACTTCAGGTGCGACTGAATCAATAAATCTAGCACTTAAAGGGGCTGCTAATTTTTATCAAGATAAAGGGCGCCACCTAATAACTGTTAAAACCGAACACAAAGCTACTCTTGATACTATGCGCGAACTAGAAAGAACTGGATTTGAAGTTACTTATTTAACTCCTGAAACAAATGGATTAATCGATTTATCAAAACTAGCTGCTGCTATACGACCTGATACTATACTTATTTCAGTAATGTATGTAAATAACGAAATCGGAGTTATCCAAGATATTGAAGCTATTGGTTCATTATGTCGCGAAAAAAATATTATATTTCATGTTGATGCTGCTCAAGCAATTGGTAAAATTGACTTTAGTTTAGAAAATCTACCTGTTGATTTAATGAGTTTTTCAGCACATAAATGCTATGGCCCCAAAGGTGTTGGAGCATTATATGTTCGCCGCCGTCCACGTATTCGTCTAATGGCTCAGATTCACGGCGGCGGGCATGAGCGCGGGTTTAGATCTGGCACCCTACCTACCCACCAACTAGTTGGAATGGGTGAAGCATTCGCGATTGCCAAAGCTTCTATTGCTAATGAATTACCACGGATTAAAAAACTACGTGATAAACTACTAACAGGACTTCAATCAATCGAAGAAATTTATATCAATGGTGATATGGAACATCGAGTTCCCCATAATCTAAACGTAAGTTTCAACTATGTTGAAGGTGAATCACTAATAATGGCAATTAAAGATATTGCGGTATCTAGTGGCTCTGCCTGTACTTCAGCATCATTAGAGCCATCTTACGTGCTTCGGGCTATTGGTAGGAATGATGAGCTTGCTCATAGTTCGATTCGTTTTAGCCTTAGTCGCTTTACAACTGATGAAGAGATTGACTATACTGTTAAATTACTAAATGACAAAGTTACTAAACTACGTGATCTATCGCCTCTTTGGGAGATGTTTAAAGATGGTATTGATGTAAGTAGCTATGAGTGGCAAGAGCACGGAGAACGTGATATAATATTACATAATTAGGAGAGATATAAAATGTCGTATTCAAATAAAGTTATTGATCATTACGAGCACCCAAGAAATGTGGGCGCACTTAATAAAGATGATCCAAGTGTAGGCACTGGAATGGTTGGTGCTCCTGCTTGTGGTGACGTTATGAAGCTACAAATCAGGGTTAGTGATAATGGAATTATCGAAGATGCTAAATTCAAAACTTATGGCTGTGGTTCTGCTATTGCTTCATCATCGCTAGTGACTGAATGGCTCAAAGGTAAAAACCTAGACGAAGCTCAAATGATTAAAAATAGTCAAATTGCAGAAGAGCTTGAGTTACCACCGGTTAAGATCCACTGTTCAGTTCTTGCTGAAGATGCAATAAAAGCAGCAGTTGCTAATTACCGTAGTAAACATTAACTTTTGGAATTAAAATGGCTATTACCCTAACAACTAATGCAGCTTCAAGAATAAGTACTTTTATCAAAAATCGTGGTAAAGGTATCGGTCTACGGCTAGGGGTTAAAACCACTGGCTGCTCTGGACTTGCTTATAAGCTTGAGTTTGTAGATAGTATAAATTCTGATGATGAAGTATTTGAATCAGAAGGTATTCAAGTTATTGTTGATAAGAAAAGCCTCCAATATATAGATGGTACTCGTCTTGACTATACCCGCGAAGGACTCCAAGAGGGTTTTAAATTCACAAATCCAAATGTGAAGGATGAATGTGGGTGTGGAGAAAGTTTCACAGTCTAAAATTTATGAATAATCTAGAACAGATTCTTAAAAAAAATTGCTTTGAGCTTTTTGCAATAGAACCAGAGTTTATAATAGATACTGCGATATTAAGCAGCAAACTTCATCAACTTCAAAAAGAATTTCATCCAGATAATACTATCAATAATGAGCTGTCAACAAATTTAGTATCAGCACATATTAATAGCTGCTATACTACACTTAAAAACCCATTAAATAGAAGCATTGCCCTACTAGAAGTACATGGTTACCCTCTTGATTTAGCCAAGGATACACAACTACCATTAGAGTTTCTGGGTGAACAAATGGAACTTCACGAACAAATTGATGAAACTAATGGTAATATATCGGCATTAGAAGAATTGGAACAAACAATAAATAATAAACAAAAAAAATTATTAGATAGTCTATCGGATACATTTATTAACAAAGACTTTCAAGAAGCACTTAATTTAACCAAGCAACTTGGATTTTATACGCGGTTATTAAATTCAATTGCTGATAAAATTGGCGAGTAAACTATGGCATTATTACAAATATCAGAACCAGGTCAAATATCAGAACCACATCATAGAAATATTGCTATTGGTATTGATTTGGGTACTACAAACTCACTTGTTGCTACAGTTAAAAGCGGTATAGCTACGGTACTTAAGGATTATAATGATAATGAATTAACACCATCAGTTGTTCATTACGCTCCAAATAAAACCACCGTTGGCTATGAAGCGTTAAAGTTTAGAACTACAGACCCAAAAAACACCATAGTATCAGTAAAGCGTTTTATGGGGCAAGGAGTTGAATTAAGCAATAAAAACCCGGTACAAATATCTTCAGATATCTTATCCCATCTAAAACAAACAGCTATAGACAATCTTGGGGAAGAACCAATTGGTGCGGTAATTACAGTACCAGCATATTTTGATGATAACCAACGCCAAGCAACCAAGCAAGCTGCTGAAATAGCAGGGATTAAGGTACTAAGATTACTCAACGAACCAACCGCTGCTGCAATTGCTTATGGACTTGAAAATACCGAATCTGGAACTTTTTTGGTCTATGATCTAGGCGGCGGTACTTTTGATGTATCAATATTATCACTTAATAAAGGTGTATTTGAAGTTTTAGCAGTAAATGGTGATACTCATCTTGGAGGGGACGATTTTGATAGGCTTATATATGACTTTATTATTAATAAAGTCGGAGTTAACCATATCAATGATGTAGAAGAAGCTGCTCTAATGATAGTATCACGAAATACCAAAGAAGCTCTTAGTATAAATGAATCTACCGAAGTTAATTTTACGCTAAATAACACACCATATAGTTTGGAAATTACACAAAATGATTTTTGGGCAATATCAGAAAATCTACTAAATAAAACACTAACGCTAGTTAAAAAAGCTCTACGCGATGCAAAACTTACTATTGATGATATCAAACAAGTAATTTTGGTGGGTGGCTCAACTAGGATGATCAATCTACGGACACTACTTCACGATTGCTTTAATAGGACGCCACTCACATCTCTTGATCCTGATACAGTAGTTGCTCTTGGTGCTGCAATTCAAGCCGATAATCTTGCTGGAAATAGAGTTGATGATTTATTATTACTAGATGTAACACCTCTATCTCTGGGACTTGAAACTATGGGTGGACTTGCCCAAAAAATTATTCCACGAAATTCAACTATACCTATTACTAGAGCGCAGGATTTCACTACTTACAAAGACGGTCAAACTGCAATGACTATACATATACTTCAAGGTGAGCGAGAGCTAGTAGATGATTGCCGCTCTTTAGCCAAATTTAGCTTAAAAAGTATACCTCCAATGACTGCTGGTGCTGCAAAAATCAGGGTAACCTTCCAAATTGATGCTGATGGGATTTTATCAGTTAGTGCAGTTGAACAAAACACTGGGGTTATGAGTAGTATTGAAGTAAAACCAAGTTTTGGACTAACTCCTGAACAAATAGCAAGTATGCTAAATGAGTCTATCAAACACGCCAAAGACGACATAGATACGCGATTATTTAATGAAGCCAAAATCGATGCTATTAGCTTAGTAGAGACCATAGAACAAGCTATGAAAACCGACAATGAGCTTTTAACTAATAATGAAGAGCAACAAATATTACTTTTAATTAGACAAATAAAAACTCAAATTGAAGGAATTAACCCCAAACCTATTTTAGAAACTGATGCTCCATCACCTGCAGCAATCATAAAACAACTAAGCACTCGACTAAACGAAGTAACCAGTGGTTTTGCAAGTAAGCGTATGAATAAGGCAATAAAAGCTGGATTATCCGGAAAAAACATTGAAGAAGTATAATATTTAATAAGGCACACTATGAAATCTAGTTTTTCAAAATCATATTTTAATACATTAATTGAATTCTTTTTTAATAAATATAAGGATCCATTATTTAAAAAATTACGTAAAACAATAATCTTTCTTTCAATTTATTCAGCAATAGTTGTAATTGGAGAAACATTTTTCGATAAACTTTTTGATAAAATGCAGCTAACCAATCTTGGGCAATTTCATTTGATTTTTAGCTTTGTGTTATCAATTCTGGTAGTTTTTAGGGTAAATAGCTCTTATAGTAGATGGTGGGAAGGTAGAAGCCTATGGGGTAATTTAGTTAATAACTCACGTAATTTAGGACTTAAATTTAATAACTACATTGGTCTTAAAAATGATCCGTTATTTAATCAATGCTTACAAAATTTTCCGTTATTATTTAAACACCACCTGCGCCGCCATCGTAATATTTGTGAAAATATTCTAAATGAGCTTGGTTTAAAATTCAAATCAACCGACCACCTTCCAACAGTAGTAATTAATTACATGTATCAAAGAATTAATTTTTATCGAAATAATAATCAAATATCGCTTGAGCAATATTTGGTAATTGATACTCATCTAGCAAATATCATTGATGTTATTGGCGGTTGTGAAAAAATATCCAATACCCCAATACCAGTTCCATTTAAAATTTTTGTAAATAGGGCCCTACATTTTTATATGATAGTTTTTCCTTTTGGATGGGCTGAAATATTTGGAGTTTTAATAATTCCTATAATTATTGTATTTGTATATATTTTATCTGGGCTTGAAATTTTGGCTGAAGATATGGAAGATCCATTTGAAGAGAATGAGACTGGACATTATAATAACCTACCTCTTGATACAATCTCAGAAACCATTAAAAATAATGTTGTAGCAATTTCTGAGTTTGAAAGGATTTAGTTTCAAATTATATAAGAGAATATAGTAAAATAATGCCCTAGGAGGCACACTAATGAACCAAATAGTTAATCTATTTAATATAAATGAAAATATCAAACAAATTATTTTAGTACTAACTACTCCAGAATCACATACGGGCTACTTATATACGTTTGAAAAAACTGGCGCATGGACTCAGGTTTTAAATTATATTCCCGTAGTTTGCGGAAAAGCAGGAATCACCACCTACAAAATAGAAGGTGATTGTAAAACTCCACTTGGCTTATTCAATATTGGCCATGCTTTTGGGGCAACTCCAAAACCACAAGATATCAAGATACCATATCGCCAAATTACTCAAGATGATAAATTTATCGATGATCCAGAGAGTGATCAATACAATACTTGGGTAGTTGGTAATACTGATGCCAAAAGCTATGAAACAATGAAAAGACTGGATAATCAATACGATCTAGGATTGGTAATTGAATATAATATGCACCCTGTAGTTCCTGAAAAGGGAAGTGCTATTTTTATGCATATTTGGGAAAATAACAAAAAAGGTACTGCTGGTTGTGTTGCTATGGATAAAAACAATCTTCTAGATATTATAGGGTGGTTAGACCCTACAAAAAGCCCTCATTTATACATCTTGGCTAGCTAAATTCTTTAGTTCATCCAGAAAATTCATGATTGAATAGCAGACATCTTGACAACCATTACCAGTTACACCAGATATTACAAATATCTTATCAAAATTGGTATTAGTCTCATGCTTCTTAAATTCATTAACGAATTTATTCACCAGCTCATCTCGCTCTTCTTCTAGAACCAAATCAACTTTATTAATCACCAAAAAGCGTGGCTTATCGTACAATTCTGGATCATATTTTTTTAATTCCTGAGTAATAGCTACCGCGCTTGCCACCACATCTTCATCTGTATTTAGTGGGAAAATATCTACAATATGCAGTAATAATTTAGTTCTTTGTAAATGACGTAAGAACTTAAACCCTAGCCCAACACCATCAGATGCTCCCTCGATCAGTCCAGGAATATCTGCAATTACAAAACTTTTTTGATAATCAATCCGAACCACACCTAGATTTGGATGCAAAGTAGTAAAGGGATAATCAGCAACTTTTGGCGTTGCTTTTGATACAGCACGGATAAAAGTTGATTTACCAGCATTAGGTAACCCAAGAAGCCCTACATCAGCCAAAACTTTTAATTCAAGACGTACTATCTTTCGTTCACCTTCTTCTCCAGCCGTAGTTTGACGAGGAGCTCTGTTAGTTGAAGACTTAAAGTGTAAATTACCTAAACCACCCTTACCTCCTGCTGCTACAACCACCTCATGCCCATGGTGATCTAGATCAGCTACGACAAGTCCTAGCTCTTCATCAATCACAGTAGTACCAACTGGTACTCTAAGGTAGACATCTTCGCCCTTATGCCCATAACAATCAGCTCCACGGCCGATATCACCATTCTTAGCTACATATTTTTTTATAAAGCGATAATCAATCAAGGTATTGATATTTTCATCCGCAGTCATAATAATGCTACCGCCACGCCCACCATCCCCGCCATCAGGGCCACCACGTTCAATAAACTTCTCACGCCTAAATGATGCGGAACCATTGCCACCATCACCAGCAATAACTGTTATTGTTGCTTCATCAATAAATTGCATAATTTTCTCTTAATAAAAAACCCCACTAAAAATAGTAGGGTTAGCATAATTTTCTAAATAAAAATTATTCTGCTGGAGTGACGTTCACTAACCGGCGATTTAACTGTCCACCTACTGAGAACTCAACAACTCCATCGGCTTTAGCAAACAAGGTATGGTCTTTGCCCATACCTACGTTTTTACCAGCATGAAACTGTGTTCCGCGTTGACGAACAATAATACCACCAGCAAGGATTATTTCACCACCATAAACCTTAACACCCAACATTTTTGGATTGGAATCGCGCCCGTTACGGGAACTACCACCGGCCTTCTTCTGTGCCATAATTGCTACTCCTTATTGGTTAATCGCATCGATCTGAATTTCAGTATAATTCTGACGATGTCCTTGATGTTTTTGATAATGTTTACGTCTGCGCATTTTGAAGATTCTAACTTTTTTATGACGCCCCAATGACACCACAGATGCAGTTACAGTTGCTCCAACAACAGTTGGCGTACCTATAACTACTTTTTCACCATCGGCAATAAATAACACTTCTGAAAGTGTAACTGTACTGCCTAGACTATCCGGTATCTGTTCTATTTTTAATTTTTCGCCAACAGCAACTTGATATTGTTTGCCGCCGGTTTTTATAACCGCATACATCGATAAGCTCCTAATTTGTTAATATATTATTAAATGAGTTTGTGATTATACTACACCCTATCATAACTTGTCAATTCAAAGCCCATGAATTTTTATACTATCAGGCGCTTAAAGGAAGTAGACATGGTGACGTAACCATAATATTTAGTACAAATTTTTATTATTCATCTCAATAATACAGCTACTGTCATGGTTACCAAATAATTTGATGTGTAACCCTTGTATACGGGGCAAATATTAACTGTAAATTTTACTATGTTAAATGTGCTTTTATATATGATAATTGATACGGTAATAAAAAATAAAAATTATATAAATTAGCCTATAGATATAAATCTACAACTAATTTATACTAAAACAGATTGATAATCTAATAGAAAATAAATTTATGGAGATAATTGAATGAAAATAGATAACAAACTATATACAGAACATGACTTATATATATTGGCGAAGGAACAATAGCTTTATGTACAACATTAAGCTATCACCTTACCATGGAATATTTAATATATTAAACCAATACAAATCAGACCAAGCTATTTTTATTGTGAGGGACATAGAAAAGAAGCAGCCAGTATTATTGTCAACTTTACTAATGCAAGTTTTATCAGAAAAAAGTTCCCAGTTCAAAGGGCAACCAGTTAACTTTGAGTACGACTTGGGTAATAATAAGAATTATTATACTTTTATTAATGTAGAACCAACATCATTAAAACGATCATTGTCGAACCTTATTAATAATGCAGTTGATGCACTAAAGAAACAACCAGGAACTGTGATTTTGTATCTTAACTGTAAATCTACGGAAGTGCATATTATTGCGTCAATTGAATCAACCATTGGCAAAGCTACTAAAATGATACTAACATTTGTAAAATGTGAAGCTCCAAATTGGATTGCTAATAAAGTACACTTGAATAAGAATGATACAGTAATAGTGCTTGATGATGATAGCTTTATTCATGGGGCATGGGATGCCAGATTTAAACCTATATTAAAACAAATTCCAAACCTACAAGTTAAGCATTACACAACTAGTATTGATGCAATTAATTATATTAACTCTTTATCAACCAATGAGAAACAAAGTGTATTTCTACTCACTGACTATGAGTTTTTAAAACAAAATATAAATGGTTTAGGTATTATAGAACATCTTCAGTTAAAACGGATGCTATTAGTTACTAGTCATCATGATAATCACAAAGTGCGCATACTCGCAATCGGTCTTGGAATAAAAATTTTACCTAAAATGCTTGTGGCTGAAATTTCTATCGAATTTACTAAATCATCTGATGATGCTGTGATTATAACACCAGTTAAGGAATACGTACTCCATTTTCAAGTATAATTTAAGCGTACTTAACTGCATTTTCTGAAGCTTTTTGTAGTTATGCTTCGAGAAATTTCTCCAAAAATGAAAAATGCTCTTCACTATATAGAAATGGCGCATGACCTGCATTGGCGACTTCCACCGTCTTTGTATCTGGCTTGGTTTCTTGCATTAGTTTAACAGTTTTTGTACTTAGAATATCTGATAACTCCCCACGAATAACTAATGTTGGAATAGTTATCTTATCCCAGTAGGCCCATAGATCCATATTTTTATCACTAGGAGCTGCGATTGCTAATGGTTTTGCCAAATTAACATCACGCTTTAATTCATATTTCCCCGATGAATTCTTTTGTAAGGAATTGAGTGCATAATTATCCCATACATACTTTGGTAAATCGCCAAACTCGTTACTGATACTTATCAAATAATCTTTTGCCAAAGTATAAGTATCAAAAACTGGCTGTTTTGTACTATAACACGAAATTCTAGTTAATCCATCTTTCTCTATCTCAGCACCAATATCATTTAAAATCATCTTACGAATCGGATTATGTGACATTGTTGCCATCGCCATAGCAATTAGCCCCCCCATCGATGTACCTAAAAAATCCACGTTTTTTAAGCCCAAAGTATGTATCAAATTAAATGTATCGGCCACATAAAACGGAATATCATAGCCCATTGGATCATTTAGATAATCACTGTTACCACGCCCAGCTATATCTGGCGCAACTACATAATAGCCTTTTTTCGAAAAATAATCACCGATATAATCCCAATCACGACTATTGCGAGTTAGCCCATGTACACAAATCAAAGTTTTATCAGACAATTCTTGACTGCCCCAAGAAGTATAAAACATCCGGTACTCTTGTTTATGATTACGACATTTAATATAATTAATTTGTGGTGCGTTTATCATTTCTTATCTGATTCCTTATTCCAAGTATCACGAAGGCCTACAGTTTTATTAAATACTAATTTATTACTATTAAAATCATATCTATCCGCAACAAAATACCCCAGACGCTCAAACTGAAAACTCTCTTCCGCTTTAGCGTTTAAAATAGCTGGTTCTATATAAGCAGTTACCTTTTCCAAAGGCATAATAAACTCTTCAAAATTTTCGACACCCATAGGATTATTTACACTAAAAAGCCTATCATATAGCCTTACTTCACTGGCAATTGCTTTTGTAGTACTAACCCAGTGAACAACTCCCTTAACCTTACGCCCTTCAGGGTTTTTACCTAGAGTATTCTTATCAAGACTACAATGAAGTTCTACTACATTACCGCTATCATCATGAATAACTTCATCGCATTTAATAACATAGCTATGCCTTAAACGTACTTCCGCCCCAGGTGCAAGACGTTGCCACTTAGCTATTGGAGTAGTCATAAAATCATCTTGTTCGATATAAATTTCTTTAGTTAATTCAACAAGCCTTTCACCTAATTCAGGCTGTTCTGGATGAAATGATGCTACTCTACTACTTGTTGAATCATCAAAATTAGTTAAGACCACCTTTAATGGCTTAATAACCGCCATTACACGAGGAGCCTTAGCTTCTAGATCATCCCTAATTGCACTTTCTAAAAACGCCATATCTACTATATTTGGTGATTTTGAAACGCCTACTCTTACTGCAAATAATTTGATTCCATCAGGCTTATAGCCACGACGACGCATACCTGATATGGTTGGCATTCTTGGGTCGTCCCAGCCGCTAACTAGATTATCTTGTACTAAACGATTAAGATTTCGTTTACTCGTGATTGTATATTGCAATTCAAGACGCGAAAATTCAATTTGGCGCGGATGACATTTAACTAACCCACCTTTTTGTAGATGTTCAACCACAAAATCATATAAAGGGCGATGATCTTCAAATTCCAAAGAACAACAAGAATGAGTAATACCTTCAATAGCATCAGATACTGAGTGAGCATAATCATACATTGGATAGATACACCAAGCATCCCCGGTTCTAATATGATGAGCTCTTTTTATCCTATAGATAACTGGATCTCTTAAATTTATATTAGGAGATGCCATATCGATTTTAAGTCTTACGGTCTTACTACCATCAGCAAACTCTGCATTTTTCATTCGATTAAACAAATCTAAGTTTTCTTCAATCGTACGCTCTCTATATGGGCTATTTTTCCCAGGCTCAGTAAAGCTTCCGCGATAAGCACGCATTTCTTCAGGAGTTAGATCGCATACATAAGCGAGCCCTTCTTTAATAAAAAATACTGCACATTCGTATAATTTGTCAAAATAATCTGAGGCGTATTTAGCTTCGCCATTCCATTTAAATCCGAGCCATTCTATGTTTTCTTTAATGCTTCTAACATATTCATCACTTTCTTTTTCAGGATTGGTATCATCAAAACGAAGATTACAAAGCCCACCAAACTCATTAGCTAAACCAAAATTTATACAGATAGCTTTAGCATGGCCTACATGAAGATAGCCGTTTGGCTCTGGTGGAAATCTAGTAATAATTGTTTGGTGTTTACCAGTAGATAAATCATTTTCTATAATATTTTTGATAAAATTACTTGCAGTTGTTGTCATATATTATCCTATATCTGTTGCTTTTAATGTGCTTTTATCCTCTACTCTAGATGGAAATAGAATTCCATCCATATGATCAATTTCATGCTGCATTACCCGAACAAAAAAACCGTCATCTTCTCCAGAGATTAATTCACCATATTGATTATAAAATTGGTAATGAATACGTTTGGGGCGACTAACCATACCGCGCATATCTGGGACTGACAAGCAGCCTTCATTATAAGTACTTTGTTCATTATCTAACGCTCTAATTTGGGGGTTAATTATTACCGTTAAAGGGCAATCGCCAATTTCTGCATAACGTGGATTTGTACCATCATATTTGATAATTGTAATTCTTTTATGATAACCGATTTGAACCGCAGCAATCCCAACACCACCCTTATGATCCATAGTATCTTCCATATCTCTTATCAAAGAAGAAAGTTCTTTGGTATTAAACTCGTGATTTCGAACTGGCTCACTTACTTGTAGTAGCCTCTCATCCCCAATAGTTAGTACTTCTCTAATCATAAAAATTCACCAAATGATATAATGTATAGTTAAGCGACCTTTATTATAACATACCAAAGGTATACGAAGAACTGACTTATAGAAAGCTAGTATGAAATTAGTATTTATTTCCGATTTACATTTATCAGACAAGACTCCTGAACATAATAAAATATTCCTAAATCTAATGACAAAATGGCAAAATGAACTCGATGCTCTTTATATTCTTGGTGATTTTTTTGACTTTTGGTGTGGAGATGATGATGACAATGAATTTATCCGTGAGATTAAACATAGCTTTAAATCTTTTACCCAGTATAAACCAATTTATTTTCTAGGTGGAAACCATGACTTTGGAGTTGGCAACAAATTTTCCAAAGACACTGGCATAAAACTAATATCCGATATGACAGTTCTAAAGATTGGAAAAAATACCATTTTACTATCCCATGGCGATACGTTTTGTACTCTCGATATTAGCTATCAACGCCTAAAGTTAATCCTCCAAAATCGCGTAACTAAATTTATCCTAAGACAAGTACCGCTTAGCTGGCGTTATAAAATCAAAGACAAGTTAGAACATAAATCAGGTGAAGTGTTTAATGCCAAACCAAGCGAAACATATCATGTAGTAGATGATACAGTTATGAAATATGCAAGCAAACATAGTGCCAATATTGTTATTCATGGACATACTCATAGACCAAATTTATACCAAATTAGCACTCCAAATGGCACAATTTTGCGCTATGAAATCCCTGACTGGGCTGATCATAAACCAGGGGGTTATATTATGTTAAATAACGACTCTATAGAAATACACTATACATAAAATGCTGATGTAGTGTATAATATGTATTGGAGATACATATTATTTTTTTATAGGACACATAATTTAATGACAAATTTTTTAGCGCATGGTTTATTTAACTTACCATGGTGGGGATATGTTGTATACACATTAGCCATGACACATATTACAATTTTGGCGGTAACTATTTACCTACATCGAAATCAAGCGCATAGAGCTCTTGAATTACATCCTCTTATCAGTCATTTCTTCCGCTTTTGGCTTTGGATGACCACAGGTATGATTACCAAAGAATGGACTGCCGTCCACCGTAAGCATCATGCTTTTTCAGATAAAGAAGGTGATCCACATTCACCAAATGTATTTGGAATCAAAAAAGTATTACTTGAAGGCGTAGAGCTTTATCAAGAACAATGTAAGGACCTAGTCGCAATGGACAAATATGGCACAGGTACTCCTACTGACTGGATCGAACGAAATATATATACCAAACATAACTTATTTGGTGTATCTTTCATGTTTGTGATAAATATAACCCTCTTTGGCCCAATTGGGCTAACTATCTGGGCAATTCAAATGCTATGGATACCAATTAATGCTGCTGGCGTTATAAATGGAATTGGACATTATTTTGGTTACCGCAATTTTCAATGTGTAGACAAATCAAGAAATATATTACCAATTGGGGTTTTTATTGGTGGTGAAGAACTGCATAATAATCACCATACTTTTGGTACTAGCGCCAAATTTTCTTATAAATGGTATGAATTTGATCTAGGCTGGATGTGGATTAGAATTTTATCTGCTTTTAGTTTAGCTAAAGTAAAAAAAGTAAGCCCAGTACCACAAGTTAATAAAAATAAAGTAGTAGCAGACTATAACACCTTAGAAGCTATTGTATCAAATAGATATAATCTAATGGCTAGATATGCTCGAGAACTTAAGATAGATTGTAAAAATGAATTAGAGGCTTTACAAGCCAATCTAAAAGAAAAAATCAGTTGGCGTAAAATCAAAAATCTACTTGCAAAAGATGAAGATATGTTAAACATTGATGAGAAGAATACCGTATTTCGGATCAAAGAACATAGCCCGCTATTACAAAAAATATTTACTCTTCGTGCTGAACTAGCTATGCTATGGCAAAGGTCAAATCTGAATCGCGACGAGCTACTAATACGTCTCCAAGACTGGTGTGCCAATGCTGAGGCTAGTGGAATACGGAAAATACAATTATTTTCTCTACGCCTAAAGGCAACTTATTAATTTTTATAATATATTAGATTTTAGCCTCGGGCGTTACAATCCGAGGTTTTTTTAGAGGTATATATGTTAGTTTTCTTAGCCATCAGTGGATTAATTCTGAGTAATTCATTTTTAGCAATATCTGAACTATCACTAATTGCATCCAAAAAACAACGTCTGCTCGCACTTGCTGAAGAAGGTGATCTTGGGGCTAAAATAGCTTTTGAATTAGCCAATAAACCAGATAAAATTATTGCAACCTCACAAATTGGACTTACTTTTCTGACATTAGTTGAGGGTGCTGTAACCGGCATATTGTTAAACCCTGTATTTAGTGAATTAGTTGGAAAAGTAGCTATATTAAAACCATTTGAACACATAATTACACTAGTATGTAGTTTTGCCCTAATTACGCTTCTCACTATTTTGTTTGGTGATATAATCCCCAAAAGAATAGCTCTAATCTACCCAGAAATAATTGCTATCAAGCTGAGCCCTTACACATCTAAAGTAATTTACTGTTTTAGCCCAATTGTAAAGGTATTCTCTTTTTTATCAGATAAGATTTTAACTTTGTTTGGTATTCCAATTACCAATAAAAACACTGTTTCAGCAGAAGATATCGAAGATATTTTTGAAGCAGGAGCACAATCAGGACTATTAGTACAAACTGAAAAAGATTTACTTGATAATGTATGGCGAATGGATGAACGCCAAGTAAGCGCCCTAATGACTCCAAGATCTGAGATAGTATATATTGACTTATCAGCAAGCCTTGAAGATAATGTTGAGATTATTCTAAATAATCCATCCAAAGATATTATCGTATGTAATGAAAATCTTGATCATGTAATAGGGATTGCTCCTGCCAAAATCTGGCTTAAAGATATTTTCAAACAATTACGTCATGGTGTTGATAGCCCAAAGATTGCATGGTCGGACAACCTAACTCCAGTTCATACGATACCAAACAGCTTAAGCCTTATTGAGACACTTGATTCTTTTAGACAATATAAAACTCATATTGCTTTGGTATATAATGAATTCGGACATGTTGAAGGGATAATTTCAGTATCGGACTTAATGAATGCTGTAGTTGGTGAATATCCTGGAATGAATAGCGAAAACCTCTTAATAATCAAAGATGTTAGTGGTAAATGGCTAATCGATGGAATGGCAGCAATTGATGATGTCAAACAAGCCCTTGAAATTGAAGAGCTCCCAAACGAACAATTAGGACACTATAATACCGCAGCAGGATTTGCATTATCGATACTAGGGCGAGCTAAGGGTCGCCTACCAAAAGAATTCGACCGCTTCACTTATGGTGGGTATTTATTTGAGGTGGTAGATATTGACCGCTCTCAAGGATATAGAATTGACCGCTTGATGGTACAAAAATCTCCTAAGCTTGACACACTGCCATCTGAAGTGGATTAACTGCGATAGCACAAGCTCTACAAATAACACTTGCAGTACCATTAATTAATACTATCTTGTTTTGTAAGCGATTCATAAATATCCCTATATCATAAATTATACTAGAAATTACACTCCCAAACAGAGGGTGGCGGAAATTTTGTGTAAATCATTTTTTCGTTACCCTTTATTAATTTCAGAAAGCTCTAAGTCGAATTTAATAATAAATTGATTTAGTGCCATTTCCCAATCTCTAATATGCATTGTCCATTTTCTGGAGCAATCACGAAG
>CANFGS010000024.1 GCA_947446595.1 Neisseriaceae bacterium
ACAAGATTATAAACTAAGCATTTACCCTCTTTCTGTTTTATAGCTAAACCATTTATCTACAATCAATATAACAAAATATAAATAAATTTAATCTTTTGATAACTATCATGCTCATATTTGTCCGTTGCTTTTCATTATTGAATGAATCCCACAGTTTACGGAGCAACAATGTTATTCTTTAATTTGGAATCAATACTTAGGTGAACTTTTTTTACAAGATTTGCAATCATGTTTTTATATTAAACAATTATTAAATTTAAACTCATTATTTGAGACACCAGAGCGTGCAGAGTTGCTTTTGAAATGGTGTGTTGAGAATAAAACTAGAAAAGCACATGTTTTGATAGCGAGACATGCGTGGATTTTTGACAAAGATGATAAGTGTTATAGCTTTATTATTAATCTAATTCAAACATTTAATAAGGATGCTAAACTTTTAGATGCAATTTTTATTAATATGAAAGAGTATTCTTGGCGGGGAAATGTTTCAGCATATTATCAAAAATGTTTAAATCAGCTAAAAAACTTAAAAATGGAATTTATTAATGATGACTTTGTACTAGAATGGATTGAAAAATGCCAAAAAGATTTTGAGTATCAGTATAATACAACCAAGCGACAAGAAGAAGAGTTTAGCCTGGTTACAAATTATTGAAAATGTTTATTTAATGAATTAGTTTAGGGCATGGATCCCAAACTTGCTACGAACAGCATCTTGTTTTTGTTTGGGATGACGTGCAAGTGTATAAGTATAGAAAATAAAAAACCTCCGAGAACGCTCAGAGACTTATTACCGACCGCGACTTCGCAATCCCAATTACCATTATTATATTATATTTTTGATTTAATTAGTTGAAGTTTTTAACAACAATAATCACGGCACATATGTGCCCATTCAAGATTTAGGATTTTAATTATTAATTTAGCGTTAAAAATCTTGACTGGGCTTGAATTCTTTGCCTTCTTTCTTGTTCAAGCAAGAAAGAAGGTGGGGCGTGCTGCCACCAGCACAAATAATAAAATATGATAAATTTAGGTTAAGGGCAATGGATACCAGCCTGCGCTGGTATGACGAATGTGGTGCTGGTATGACGGACACGTTGCTGGAATGACGGAGTAAATGTAAAAAAGTTGACATGTTGGTGTGTTATGATGTATCATTACGTCATAACATATTTGGAGTTAATAATGTCATATAGCAATAACGATGGTTGGGGTGGGTTTTTGGATATATGCCATAAGCAATCAAATACTAAAGAGTTAGATAAATTTTTTGAGGTGTTTTTGACTATCTCAGAAAGAGAAGAGTTTGCAAAGCGTTTTAATATAATAAATGAATTGCTAATTGGGACTAAAACACAACGAGAGATAGCGAAAGACTTGGGAGTTAGTATTGCTAATGTTAGTCGCGGGGCTAATTTATTAAAGCTTTATCCCAAAAATATAAAAGATATTTTAAAAATTGATTAGAAATACAGAGAGTTAAGTTATGGATAAGTTATTACACTATCCACTAGGAAAGATAATAAAACGCGAGATTCACTATGATGAGCTTACTCCAATACAAGTATATAGTACTCTTGGTGGAGTTGGTTCTTGTATGTTTGAGTCTGCATATGATGAAGGCTATGGTAAATATTCATTTATTGGAATTAACCCGTTAGCAACATTTAGTGCAATTGCTAATAATATAACTATAGATATTAATGGTACTAAAACTACATTTTCAGGTAATCCATATGAGTATTTGAGACGCTTTTCAGTTTCTAGAAAATGTTTTGGCTTTGTAGCTTATGATGCTGTTCGTTTAAAAGAAAAAATACCAGATAGGCATGCTCCAAAGCAGACTCCAGATTTTTTATTTCATATTTATAAGACTATTATTGAATTTGACCATAATTCAAAGACGCTTATCTTTCGTCATGAAGGATCTGAAACTGAACTTGAAGAGATAGTAAAAAAAGCCTTAAATCCATCTCAGGTGCTTAAATTTAAAGCTTCAACACCACTAGATGTTACAACTAATATAACTGATGATGAATTTATGGATATGGTACGTATGGCACAAGAATATATCAAAGCGGGAGATATATTTCAAGTTGTATTATCAAGAGTGTTTAGTGCTAAAGTAGTCGCTAAAGCTTTTGATATTTATCGAGCTCTACGTCAAATTAGCCCAACTCCATATTTGACATTCTTTGAGGAAGAGACTTTTTCTATTGCTAGTGCTTCACCTGAGCTTTTGGTTGGTGTAAAAGGTGGTATTATCGAAACAATACCAATAGCTGGAACCTATAAGGCAGGTGATGATATAAACATCCTTTTATCTGATCCTAAAGAAAATGCCGAACATGTTATGCTTGTTGATTTGGCGCGTAATGATGTGGGGTTTGTATCAAAGGCAGGTACGGTAAAAGTATCAGAATACAAAGCCATAAAAGCGTACTCCCATGTTAGTCATATAGTATCTCGTGTTATTGGCGAATTAGATAGTAAATATAACCCACTAGAAGCTCTAAAGGCTACATTGCCAGCAGGAACGCTATCAGGAGCTCCAAAAATTCGGGCTATGGAAATTATTGATGAATTAGAAACATCGAAACGTGGAATATATGGTGGCTCAATAATGATGATTGATGAAGAAGGTAATATAACCAGTGCCATTACAATTAGAACAGCTTTAATATATCCAAATCATGTTGAAGTAAGAACTGGTGCTGGTATTGTTCTTGATTCAGTACCACAAAAAGAAGCTGAAGAAACCAAATTAAAAGCCCTTGGAGTAATCAAGGCGCTTGAACTAGCAAATGGAGGATTAATAGAATGATACTCATTATTGATAATTATGATAGTTTTACTTATAATTTATACCAAGCATTAGCAGTTATTACCGATAATGTGAAAGTTATTCGTAATGATGCTATTACTATTGATGAGATTAAAGAATTAAACCCATCAGGAATTATTTTATCCCCTGGTCCTGGGCGACCTGAAAATGCAGGAATATGTATTGATATTATCAAAAATATTGGTGCTAATACACCTATACTTGGTGTATGTCTTGGGCATCAGGCTATTGGTGTAGCTTTTGGTGGCGTTGTTGCTCGTGCAAGTGAGCCTCTTCATGGTAAAGATAGTCTAATCTTCCATAATAATGGACTAATATTTAAAAACGTAAGTCTACCATTTAAAGCAGGGCGTTATCATTCATTAATTGTTGAAAAAAATACACTGCCTAATGAGTTGATTATTGAGGCAGAAGATGCAAATGGTAGTATAATGGCACTAAGCCATCGTAGTTATCCAATCTATGGGGTTCAATTTCATCCTGAATCAATCTTGACTCCTGAAGGCGGAGTTATGCTAAAGAATTTTGTAGAGAAATGTAATGCTAAAATCATATATTAAACAGTTAGAGCTTGGACTTGATTTAACCTTTGAACAAAGCTATAAAGCTCTAAATATAATTCTTCAAAATGATATTCCAGTTCAAACAGCTGCTTTTTTGGTACTACTTAGTTCTAAAGGTGAAACACCTGATGAATTTGCAGGTCTAATAAAATCAGTAAAAGAACATGCTACGACTCTTAAATTAGATTACCCCGTTGTTGATATAGTTGGTACTGGAGGAGATAATTCTGGTAGTGTTAATATTTCTACAGCTGCAGCTCTTTTAACTGCTGCATGTTCTGTACCTGTAGTAAAACATGGTAATCGTGCCCAATCTTCAATATGTGGTTCAGCTGATGTATTAGAACAGTTAGGATATAAGCTAAACCAAACAGTGGATCAAATAATTGAGGCCATAAACAAGACAAATTTCGGTTTTTGTTTTGCTCCAAACTTTCATCCAGTACTTGCCAGGGTTCGTGATATAAGAAAAAGTCTTGGAGTGCCTACAATATTTAATCTATTAGGGCCTATGTGTAATCCAGCTAATGCAAAACATATAGTTCTTGGGGTATATGATCCAAAGCGTGTAGATTTAATTGCCAATACACTGTTAAAGATAGGTACCAAACGTTCAATTGTTTTTAGTGCTCATGGACTAGATGAGCTTAGTTGTATTGGCCCAATTGAAGCTTTAGTAGTCAGTGATAAAATAGAAAAAATTATAATAAATCCAGAAGAGCTTGGGTTACGAAAATGTAGCTTAGCTGATTTAGCTGGAGGAGACGTATTATATAATTCAGGATTAATTAGTAAGGCTTTTTCGGGTGTTGATACCACAATAACTGATACATTGATTTTAAATGCTGCTGTAGCCATTTATATCTATGGCACTAATCCTTCATTGAAAGAGTGTGTTGATATAGTTAAAGAACGTCTAAAACGCGGTAATATAATTCCTAGAAATCGATTACATGAAATTATATTACGTAAAAGTATGTCTCCAGTTAAGAAAAAAAGTTTAAAATCAGCATTAATGAGTAAACCAGGTGGTACGGTATTAGCTGAAATAAAACGTGCTTCACCTTCAGCTGGAGTTATTGCTTCAATTAGTGATCCAGTTGCGCGTGCCATTAGCTATGTAGAAGCTGGAGCTAGTGCGATTTCAGTACTAACTGATGAGGGCTTTTCTGGCTCAATTGATGATTTAAAAAATGTAGCTAATGCACTAAAAGATACTAATATTCCTATCTTATGTAAAGATTTTTTTATATATCCTGAACAAATAGCACAGGCGAAAATGGCTAAAGTAGATGCAATTTTGATAATGGTGTCGGTCTTACATAATGAAACTGCTAGAATGGTTAGACTAGCTCATGAGTTTGGTTTGGAAGCATTGGTTGAAGTTCATAGTCCTGATGAATTGCCAATCGCACTTAATTCTGGAGCTGATGTCATTGGGGTAAATCAACGTGATTTACGTGATTTTAGTATGCACCCAGAGATTTATGGTGATTTGATAAAACTTATACCTGATAATATAGTGAAAATAGCTGAATCAGGAATTAATAGTTATGAAGATGCCATTAATATGTACCGTCTTGGCTATAATGCGGTTTTGGTGGGGACGGCACTGTCAAAACTGAATGACCTTCGTGAGTTTTTTAGGCAAGGGCAGTAGGGCAAGGGCATGGATACCAGCCTGCGCTGGAATGACGATTCCTCCGTCATTCCAAACATAAACATAATGCTGTTTTGATAGCATTTGGAATCCATGCACTAATATGTTTAAATACAGGAAGAAAAATATGTTAATTAAGATTTGTGGGTTAACTAATCCAACTACTGCAAAACAAGCAGCAATAAATGGTGCAGATTATGTTGGATTATTATTTTCTAACGTATCACCACGTCAAGTAAGTATTGATAATGCAGTTGCTATTGCAGATGCTACTAGATGCGGTGGGGCTGAAGTGGTTGGTATTTTTGTCGATGAAGAATTTGATGAGATGTTAGAAATCATAAAACGTCTTAATATTCAAGTTGTGCAATTGCATCGCGACAAAGTGCGAAGTTATTGTACCAAGCTTGATCCTAAACTACAAATCATTTATGTAGCTGACGATAAGCCATTACCAACTAATCTCGATCCTAAGCGTGATTTTTTACTTTTTGAAAATATGGTGCCATTTAAAACACAGTTTAGATATTTTATTGCTGGAGCACTCGATATTACTAATGTTCAAGAAAAAATAAATACTTATCATCCAGACGGAGTAGATCTATCTTCTGGTGTAGAAAGTTCTCTTGGAGTTAAAGATATTAAAAAAGTTACTGATTTTATTCGTCATATTAGACCTGAACGCTATGGGCGTTTTGGAGGGAGGTATGTTCCAGAATTACTTATACCACCGCTTTTTGAACTTGAAAAAGCGTATGCCACTATTGCTAAAACTGATATTTTTAAGCAAGAGTTAAATTCAATACTTAAGAACTATACTGGACGCCCTACTGCACTTACTGAAGTAAAAAATTTTGCCAATAGCATAGGTGGTAAAGTAAGAGTTTTTTTAAAGCGTGAAGATTTACTTCATACTGGAGCACATAAGATTAATAACTCTCTGGGACAATGTTTGTTAGCCAAAAAAATGGGCAAAACTAGGATTATTGGCGAAACTGGTGCCGGGCAACATGGAGTAGCAACAGCTACAGCGTGTGCCATGTTTGGACTTGAATGCGTCATTTATATGGGGCAAGTAGATATAGAACGCCAAGCACCTAATGTTACTAAAATGCGTCTTCTTGGGGCAAAAGTAGTTAGTGTTACTAGCGGGTCAGCAACGCTAAAAGATGCGGTTAATGAAGCCCTTCGTGATTGGGCAGAAAGCTATGAGAGTAGCCATTATTGTTTGGGTTCTGCTTTGGGGCCTCATCCTTTTCCAAAAATGGTTGCTGATTTCCAAAGCGTTATTGGGAATGAAGCAAAAAAACAATTTTTTGATACTGTTGGTGCTAATCCATACGCTGTAATAGCTTGTGTTGGTGGAGGTTCTAACTCTATTGGTATTTTTGGGGCGTATTTGGATGATTTGGATGTTGCTCTAATAGGTGTTGAAGCAGGTGGTACGGGACGCGGCTTAGGTAATAATGCTGCTCGTTTTAGTGAAGGTACACCTGGTGTTCTTCATGGTTCTCGTTCGTATTTACTTCAAACTAAAGATGGACAAATTGTTGATACATATTCTATATCAGCTGGTCTGGATTATGCAGCTGTGGGGCCACAACATGCCAATTTATTTGAAATAGGGCGAGTTAAATATGATATGGCAACTGATAAAGAAGCACTAAACGCATTTAGAATTTTAATGCGAACTGAGGGGATTATCCCAGCACTAGAATCATCTCATGCTCTTGGATATTTGATAAGTCATATAGATGATTTTCCAGATGGTAGTAGTGTTCTAGTTAATCTATCAGGGCGAGGTGACAAGGATCTGCCGAGTTTAATTTCTTCGGGAGTTTTAGAATGTCTCGTATAGATAAAGCATTTGCACTAAAAGCAAAAATAGCATATTTAACTGCTGGGGATGGTGATAGCGACTATTTTATGGCACTAGTTAGAGCTGGGGCTAATGTTTTAGAGATTGGTATTCCATTTTCTGACCCTGTAGCTGATGGGTTGTCTATTCAACTTGCTATGGAGCGCTCACTTAAAAATGGAACTAGTATAGCTAAAGTACTAGAAATAGTTAGAGAAATTAGAGCTCAAACTGATGTAGCAATTATTTTGTTTACTTATTTTAATCCAATTCAAAATAATCTAGAGAAGTTTTTGCATGAAGCTAAAGAAGCTGGAGCTGATGGAATATTAGTCGTAGATTTACCATTTGAAGAGGGTGCACAACTAAGATTTTTATGTGATAATATAGGACTAGCGCAAATTGCGGTTAGTGCGCCCTCATCATCGCCTGAACGAATTGAGCAATTATCCACATATGGTAGTGGATTTTTATATTATGCCTGTCGTAAGGGTACAACTGGTACTAAGGATGAATTACCAGAGGATATAGTTAGTCGAATTAATGAAGTTAAAAAGCACTCCAAACTACCAGTAGCTGTTGGGTTTGGGGTTTCAAATAATAATATGGTTAATAAAATCCTAGAAGTTGCTGATGGATGCGTAATTGGCTCATATTTTGTTAATCAAGTAGCTAAAAATGTAACTTCTAGTGAATTAGAACAACTAGCTAAAGAGGTATTTCATGTTAACACAGTTGAAGGTTAGTTTAAAAGCTAGAACTAGAACTAAATATAGTATTTTACTTGAGAATGGTGTTCTTAGTAATTGGCAGAGTTGGTTGTCTATACACTGTCCCGATAAACAGATAGTTATAATTACCGATAAAATTGTCGAAAACCTATATGCATATTCATTTAGTAAAAAGCTTACTAATAATGGTTATAATGTATTACTTCTAAGTATTAAGCCAGGTGAAGAGTCAAAAGTACAAAAAACTAAAGAATATCTGGAGTTAGAAATGCTTAAAGCTAAATTTGGGCGAAATACATTACTTATAGCTTTTGGAGGCGGTATCGTAGGTGATTTAGCTGGTTTTGTTGCTGCAACTTATATGCGTGGGATTAGGTATATACAATTACCCACAACATTATTATCAATGATAGATAGTAGTGTAGGTGGAAAGACTGCAATAAATACTCCATATGGAAAAAATATGATAGGTGTAATCTATCAACCAAGCCTTGTAGTTATGGATTTGTCCCTATTAAATAGTCTTAGTAAGGTTCTAATTGTAAATGGTTTAATTGAAGCTCTAAAGATTTTTCTTACCTTAGATAATAAGAGTTTTACGTATGCTAGATTAAATATAAATAAATTAATAGAGAGAGAGCCTCATTCACTAAAATCAGTGATTGCTCGTGCGGTAAAACTAAAAGTAAAAGTAGTTAGAATTGATGAGTTTGAAGAAAATCTTCGGATGATACTAAATTTTGGGCATACAATCGCTCATGCGTTAGAAAAATTGAGTAACTATCATATCCTACATGGTTATGCTGTTGCACTTGGGATATTGGTTGAAGCAAAAATATCACAATTAATGGGGTTTTTAAGTAGTGAAAATTATGACTTAATTTCTAGGGTATTTTATAGTATTGGTATATCCAAAGAAATGCTGTCAGCATTTAATGCAGATGAAGTAGTATCTATTGCCAAGGGGGATAAGAAAAACCATAGTGGGAAGATTTTCTTTATCCTTTTAAAAGATATTGGAGAAGTTTATACCAAAAACGATAGAGTTGCAACTCCAGTTGATGAAAAGTATATTCTTCAAGCTTTTAATAGCTTGTTATAGGTGTTATAATAATTGTTTATATTAAAAGAGTTTAGGATAAATTGTGGCTTATAAAGTAATTAAAAAACTTCCAGATTCAGAGCAGATAATGAATGAAATGCCATTGTCAGATATTGGGTATAAATATATCGAACGTCATCGTCAGGAAGTTAAGAATATTTTAAATGGTACAGATAAGCGCTTACTAATTATTGTTGGACCTTGTTCAGCATGGCCATCAGATGCAGTATTAGAGTATGCAAGACGCTTGAATGAATTAAATGACAAAGTTAAAGATAATCTAAAATTAGTTATGAGACTTTATATTCAAAAGCCACGCACTATAAAAGGCTGGACTGGCCCTGTAAACCAACCTGATCCATTATTACCTCCTGACATAGCTTTGGGGATTAAATACGCTAGAAATTTGATGATTAAAGTTACTGAAATGGGGCTGCCTATTGCAGATGAGGCTCTATTTACGCATAATGCACGAGGATTTCTTGAGCTATTATCTTGGGTTGCTATTGGTGCTAGAAGTAGTGAAGACCAAGAGCATCGTATTTTTGCGTCATCTATTGACTGTCCTGTTGGTATGAAAAATCCAACTCATGGATCGCTAAAAATTGGGGTTAATGGTGTTATAGCTGCGCAAAATTCACATGTTGCGGTACTTGATGGGTATGAAGTTAAAACTGATGGTAATCCTTATGTACATATAGTGCTACGTGGAAGTAACAACGAACCTAATTATTCTGTTGAAAATCTTACGGAAGTTAAAAAATATCTTGATTTAGCCCCAATTAAAAATCCAGCAGTTATGATAGATGTTAGCCATGATAACTGTTTGAAAGATGGAAAAAAAGATCATAATTTACAAGAAAAAATAATATTTGATGTGATTGAGAGTATTAAAGATAAACCAGAACTTAATGGTTTGGTTAAAGGATTTATGATAGAGAGTTTTTTAAAACCTGGTAATCAAAACGTAGAAAAAGTTGATACAATTGATTTAGATGGATTGTCGATTACTGATCCTTGTATCGGGTGGGAACAAACAGAAGATTTACTTATTAAATTGTCAAAGATTGTGGGAAAAGATGTCTTATAGAATAATAGAAAAATTACCAAATGTAAAAGAAATAATTGCAGCAACTCCAATGTCAGCTGAAGGTTATGCTAATATCCTAAAACACCGTGAAGAAATTAAAGCTATCTTAAGGGGAGATGATAAACGTTTGATTTGCGTTGTTGGCCCTTGCTCAGCTTGGCCTGATACTGCAGTTTTAGAATATGCAAGGCGCTTAGTATTACTTAATCAAAAAGTATCAAAAAACCTAAAAATAATTATGCGATCATATATTCAAAAGCCAAGAACTATAAAAGGCTGGACTGGCCCAGTAAATCAACCTGACCCACTATCTCCACCGAATGTTGCTGAAGGTATCAAATATGCTAGGGGATTGATGGTTAAAATAAACGAGATGGGATTACCTATTGCGGATGAAGCGCTATTTACTCATAATGCAGAAGGGTTTTTGGAATTATTGTCATGGGTTGCGATCGGTGCTAGAAGTAGTGAAGATCAAGAGCATAGAATACATGCTTCAGCTATAGATTGTCCAGTTGGCATGAAAAACCCAACGCATGGATCTCTTAAAATTGGGGTAAATAGTATTGTTGCAGCCACAAACTCACATATAGCGGTATTTGATGGACATGCCATAGAAACTAGTGGAAATCCTTATGCTCATTTGGTGTTACGTGGTGGTAATGGTAAACCAAACTACTCAATAGAACATATAATGGAAGCACATGATCTTCTTAATAAAGCACAGGTTGATAATCCAGCTATTATGGTTGATGTTAGCCATGATAATTGTCTAGTAAACGGTAAAAAAGACTATTTTTTGCAGCCGCAGATTATATTTGATATTTTGGATAGTATAAAAGATAAACCTGAACTTAAAAAACTGATTAAAGGCTTTATGATAGAGAGTTTCTTAAAATCAGGAAATCAAAATATTGATACTGCTGAAGTTATTGACTTTGGTGGCTTATCGATAACTGATCCTTGTATAAGTTTTGAGGAAACAGAGGAGTTGTTACTTAAGCTATCACGAAGATTAGCAAATGACAACTAAAATTGGTGTGTCTGGAGATATTGGTTCTTTTTCTGAAGAAACAGGCCTAAATTATATTAAAAAATCGCAGCTAAAAGATGCGAAGCTGGTACATCTAATAGATATGGATGGGGTAATGTCAGCTCTTGATGCTGGTAATATTGATATTGGTATTTTTCCAGTTGTCAACAATAATAGTGGTCTTGTATGGCCAGCTTTTGAAGCTATGGGTAAGTACTCATTTAAGATTATAGATGAGATGCATTTGGATATTGAACAATGTATATTTGCCAAAAAACTCATGCCTTTAAGAGAGATAACTGCCATTTACTCATATACTCCAGCATTTGATCAATGTAAAATATTTTTAAATACTGAAGTATCAGGAATACCGCAAGTATTGTGGGAAGATATGGCAAAAGCAGCACGAGATTTGGCTAATGATAAATTACCTGAAAATACTGCTGTTATTGGTTCGAGGCGCTCCGCTGCTACCTATGGACTTACTGTTTTATTAAGTAATATTCAGGACGTTAAACCTAATGTAACTATGTTTGTTGTAGTTACCAAAGAAGGCGCTTAATTATGCAAGAATTAGAACATTTCAGATCCACAATTGATGACATAGATAGTAAGTTATTAGATTTACTAGCTAAGCGTCAAGAAGTGGTAAAGCAAGTTGGTGAATTTAAACTTAATCAAAATATTCCAGTCCTAGATCAAGCTCGTGAGGACTACCTCTATAAATATCATCAAAAATTAAGTGCTAAGTATAATCTATCTTTTGATTTTATTCAAGATTTATTCGCTATGATTATGGAACATTCTAGAAAAACCCAAAGAGCAATTAAATAAGGAAAGCAAATATATGTCAGGTAATAGTTTTGGGCAAACTTTTAAAATAACCACTTGTGGTGAATCACATGGTGGAGCTGTTGGTGTTATTATTGATGGTTGTCCATCAGGAATATCTATTACTGAAACTGAAATTCAATATGAATTAGATAGAAGAAAGCCAGGGCAAAGTAAAATAACCACTCCAAGAGCAGAGAGTGATATTATACATATACTCTCAGGTGTATTTGATGGTGTTACAACAGGTACTCCAATTTTACTTCTAGCGTATAATAAAGATGCAAGGTCTGAGGATTATGATGAACTAAAAAAAGTCTTTCGCCCATCTCATGCTGATTATACTTATCTAAAAAAATACGGTCTTCGTGATTATCGCGGGAGTGGTCGGGCAAGTGCGAGAGAGACGTTAGCTCGTGTTGCCTCAGGTGCAATCGCCAAAAAATATCTAAAAAAAAAGTTGGGTATTGAAATAATAAGCTATGTAGAACAAGTTGGCAAAATAAAAACCGATATTGATTATAAAAACGTCACAATAAATGATGTAGAAGCTAATATTATTCGTTGTCCAGATAGTAGCATAGCTAATAAAATGATAGATTTTATCGATGAAGTAAAGCAAAGTGGTGATTCTATTGGCGGTGTTATTAAGTGTATTATCAAAAATGTACCATCAGGTCTAGGTGAGCCAGTATTTGATAAGCTACATGCTGATTTGGGTAAAGCTATGCTTAGTATCAACGCCGTAAAGGGTTTTGAGATTGGCTCAGGGTTTGCGGGGGTTGAACTTTTAGGTAGTGTGCATAATGATCCTTTTATGCTAGTCGATAACAAAGTTAGAACCAAGACTAATCACGCTGGTGGTATATTAGGTGGTATTAGTAATGGCGAAGATATTTATTTTAGAGTAGCTTTTAAATCAGTATCTACAATTAATAAACTTCAATCTACACTCAATCTAAACAATGAAGAAGTTGAATTAAGAGCAGAAGGGCGTCATGATCCGTGTGTACTACCACGAGCTGTTCCTATAGTTGATGCTATGGCTGCTCTAGTTGTTATTGACCACTATTTAAGACAAAATAGCTATGCCTGATATCTATCTAGCTCCTATTACCAAAATGCCTGAAGCAATACTTAATCTACCGGGTTCTAAAAGCATTGCTAATCGTGTTTTATTATTAGCTGCGGTTGCTAATGGGGATAGTATTATACATAATGTACCTGAAGTTGCTGAAGATGTGGTTCTAATGCTTGAAGCTCTTACTAAATTAGGTGTTGTTATTCAAAAAGTTTCTAATAATGAAAACCTATCATCTTATAAAATTAGTGGCTGTAACGGAGCTTTTCCAGTTAAAAATGCGAGTATATTTTGTGGAAACTCGGGTACTAGTATTAGGTTTGTAACTAGTATGCTATCTTTGATGAATGGTCAGTATGAACTAACCGGGATTGAACGTATGAAAGAGCGTCCAATATCAGATTTGGTTGAAGCACTACAAATGGTTGGAGCTGATATTAGCTATTCAGAAAAGAGTGGTTATCCACCGCTAAGTACTCATGTGTTTATAGACAATAAGGCAGATGTTATTAACATCAGTGGTCGTGTATCTAGTCAGTATCTAACTGGTGTATTGATGGCGCTACCATTATTAAAACGTAAGGTTACAGTATCAATCAAAGATGAGCTAATTTCTAAGCCTTATATTGATATAACAGTTGCAATTATGCAAAAGTTTGGGTGCGTGATAGAAATTAATGGCAATGATTATACAATTAATCCAGTTAATTCATTAAATCCAATAGAATATACTATAGAGCCAGATGCAAGCTCAGCAAGTTATTTTCTAGCTTTAGGTGCAATTAAGGGTAATATCACTATAAATAATCTAAGTAAAGATAGCTTACAGGGTGATAAAAGATTTTCTGAGTCATTAAGTGACATGGGGGCAGAAGTTGATTATCAAGCTAATGCTATAAATGTTAGAGCAAAATTTATTAAACCCATAAATATAAATATGGAAGCAATGCCTGATGTAGCTATGACATTAGCAGTTATGGCGTTATTTGCTAATGGAACAAGTACCATAACAGGTATTAGAAGCTGGAAGGTAAAAGAAACTGATAGAATACTAGCAATGTACACTGAGCTTACAAAGCTAGGGGCTGGTGTTTTTATTACTGATAATAGTATTGAGATTTCGCCTCCTGCTAGGATTAATTCAGATGTAGCAATAGATACCTATAATGACCATAGGATAGCTATGTGTTTTTCACTAGTTGCAGCTTACGGCATTCCAGTTACAATCCGAGATTATCAATGTGTTGGAAAAACCTTTGCTAATTATTTTGATATGTTTCGAGAAATTTGCTATATATAACAAATACAAAACTGATATTCTGCTTAGATGCTAGAAATTAAATTACAAAATTTAGAGTAAATTATTGACAATAGAGGGTTAACGCGGTATAATTACGCTCTCTTGGTTAATAATCTTACACCAAGAATTCGTGTCGGGGCGTAGCGCAGTCTGGTTAGCGCACTTGATTTGGGATCAAGGGGTCGTGAGTTCGAATCCCACCGCCCCGACCACTTTTACTTATTAAAAGTTGCGAGTCCGCAAGTAACTTAAGCGCTCGTAGCTCAGCTGGATAGAGCACCGGCCTTCTAAGCCGGGGGTCACAGGTTCGAGTCCTGTCGGGCGCACCATCAATGGTGAATGTAGCTCAGTTGGTAGAGTCCCGGATTGTGATTCCGGTTGTCGTGGGTTCGAGCCCCATCATTCACCCCATAGAAAATATTGATTACAAATTAACTCGTCATAGTTTACTTAAATTTGATACAATAATCGACTATATGAAATAATTATATATTGATGGAGTATTTATGCTTAGGTTTCAAACCATTTTTCTTGCTGTTCTATTTAATATATTTACGCTTTGTTTTGCTGAAGATAATGCAATAGCTTCCATTCTAAATGCTAGTTTATCAGCTAATCCTGCCATGTGTGTAGAAGATATGCGCTGTAAAAACGCTAATGCACTTAAAGAATTTTATAAAAAGAATAACTATACTCTAAAATGGTTTAAAGATGGTAAATTAACATCTTCCGCAAAAAATCTAATTACAACTTTAAATACAGCTTATACCGATGGTCTAAATCCAAAGAACTACCACACCAAGCAAATTAATTCTTTAATTAAAGACCTAGATTCCGATGAGGAAAATCCTAATAAAGTCACTGTAAGCCTTGAACTTACGCTAAGTGATGCATTTTTAATTTATTCTAATGATTTATACTATGGTATGCTTAATGTAAAAAAAGTTTATCCTGACTGGACTATAGTTAAAAAGCCAATAGACAATATTAAAGAGTTAGAATCAGCAACAAGTGATTCAGAGCTAACCATCAAAGATCTTGCGCCTATATATCCTGGATATGCAAAATTAAAAGATAAACTCCAAGACTATCAAGAAATTTATGCATCAGGTGGTTTTGTCAAAGTTCCAGAGAGTGGCACAATGGAATTGGGTGACAAGGGTGATAATGTAAAAGCACTTCGTAATAGATTATTTATGAGTGGCGAACTAAATACTGAGGGCGGAAATAAATTTGATGATGAGCTTCAAAAGGCAGTAATGCAGTTTCAGTTAAATAATGGACTTTTTGATGATGGTGTTGTTGAGAGTGATACACTAGTTGAACTAAATGTGTCTGCCAAGAGTCGTATTCGTCAAATTGAACTCAACATGGATAAGATGCGCTTATTGCCTATGGATTTGAAGGCTGATTATGTTTTGGTTAATTTACCTGGATATTATCTAAAAGTAGTTCATGAAGGTAAAGATGTTTTAACTATGGATATTGCTGTTGGTGGTTCTGAACATCCTAGCTGCGTTTTAAATAGTAAAATTGATCATTTGGTTTTAAACCCATATTGGAATATTCCGGCTCAAATAGCTGAGAGTGAAATATGGACGAGTATTTTAAAAAATCCTAATTATTTGAATGATAAACATGTTCAAGTACTTAAAAAACAAAATGGAGAATATAAAGTAATTGATCCAAAAGGGTTTAATTGGTCTAAGATGACCAAAAAAGAGTTTAATAGCTATCGCTATCGCCAATCACCTGGGGAGCAAAATGCTTTAGGTAAGGTTAAATTCTATTTTCCAAATAACTGTGGGATATATCTACATGACTCAAATGAGCGTGATTTATTTGATATATATCAGCGCGATTTCAGCCATGGGTGCATTCGTGTTAGTCAGCCACTTAATCTATCAACTTATGTGTTAAACAGTCAAAAACAATGGTCGGCACATAAGGTAAATGACATGTTTCAAAATGATATTAATAAAACTGTACAATTAGTTAAGCCTTTTAATGTATATATAACTTACCTTACATCTTTTGTTAGTGATGATGATTTTATTCAATTTAGGCACGACATTTATGGTTTTGATAAGAAGGCAAATATGGCTAATTATTCAGGATTTATGCCTAAAAAAGTAGCGGTAGAGACTGAAGTGGTGGATAATAATTGATTGCATTAGCAGTTTACAACATTCACATATGCTACAATATTGAAATTAAAATTTTACCTTAAGTAGTTTTATTGAAAATATAGGAACCTTTATGCAAACCCCAACTCTTGAAATTCGTATTCGATCTTTGATACTATGGGCTATCATGTGTGTTTATTCAATAATTATTTTTATTATTGGGGTTTTTGTATATCCATTACCTGCAATTAAGCGTCATAAGGTAATCATAACTTGGACTTGGCTGTTTAATTTTTGTGCTAGAAATATCTGTAATGTTCAATATAATGTTATCGGTAAAGAAAATATTATGAAAACTCCTGCTATTATAGCAAGTAATCACCAATCAATGTGGGAGACGCTATGCTTTAGTCAGATTTTTCCGCAGCATGTTTGGATTCTTAAAAAGTCCCTTTTGAAAATCCCTTTTTTTGGCTGGGCTTTAAAGATTTCAGCCCCAATTGGTATTGATAGAAGTACCGGTAATAATGCTATGAAAGAGGTTCTTAAAGAAGGATTAGATAGATTCAAGCAAGGTTTTTGGATTATGGCTTTTCCAGAAGGTACTAGAATAGCACCCAAAACCCGTAAAAAATATAAATCAGGTACAGCACGTTTGGCTATTTTACTTGATGCTCCAATACTACCTGTTGCTCATAATGCTGGGTATTGTTATCCAAAAAGCGGTTTATGGTTATATCCAGGCACAATTACTGTCAAAATTTGTCCGCCAATTCTTAGATCAAGTGATGATGTAACACTCCTAACCGCAGAGTTAGAGTCTTGTATAAATAGTGAACTAGATAAACTAGGGGCATAGTATAGATTTATCTATAACTATAACCCCATATCTTCATTATTTAAATAAAGTATCTTTTATCAAGATGGTTTCGCTACGATCAGGACCCGTTGAAATAATATCAATTTTGGTTTCTATTATCTCTTCAATGCGTCGTAAATAGTTTTTGGCAGCTTGTGGTAGGGCTTCGTATTTAGTTATACCAGCGGTAGTGTCTGACCACCCAGGCATGGTTTCATAAATTGGCTCACAACCAACAACTAAGTCAGAACCAAAAGGAAGAATATCATATTCTTTAACATTTCTAATATACCCAACACAGATTTTTATTTCTTCCATACCATCCATAACGTCAAGCTTGGTGATACATAAGCCATCAATACCATTAATTTGTACTGATCTTTTTAGTGCTGCAGCATCAAACCAGCCACAACGACGAGCTCTACCTGTAGTTGAACCAAACTCGTTACCTCTGCTAGCTAATCCTACTCCAACTGAGTCAGTTAGTTCTGTTGGGAAAGGACCAGAACCAACACGTGTAGTGTAGGCTTTTACAATACCTAGAACATAATCTATCATTTTTGGGCTTATTCCACTACCCGTTGATGCAGCACCTGCTACGCAGTTAGAAGAAGTAACAAATGGGTAAGTACCTAGGTCAACGTCAAGTAACGTGCCTTGAGCACCTTCAAAGATAACTTTTTTATTGGCTTTTCTTAGATTAAATAGTTTACGTGATACATCTGATACTAGAGGTTTTATCTCTTGTGCAAAAGATAATGTTTGTTCTAGAGTCGTCTTATAGTCAACAGTTTCAACTTTATAGTAATTTGCTAACATAAAATTATAATATTCTAAATTATCACGTAGTTTTGTTGCAAATATATCTTTATCAAATAAATCTTGAATTCTAATTGCACGTCTAGCAACTTTGTCTTCATAAGCTGGCCCAATACCGCGACCAGTAGTACCAATTTTTTTATCACCTTTTAAGGATTCGCGGGCTTGATCCATAGCTACGTGGTAAGGTAGTATTAGAGGGCAAGCTTCTGATATCCGAAGATTATCTTTGACATTAACTCCAATAGATTCTACATCATGGATTTCTTTAAGAAGAGCTTCAGGAGATACAACTACGCCATTACCAATAAGGCATAATACTCCATCATGAAGAATTCCTGAGGGTAATAAATGAAGAACGGTTTTTTTACCGTTGATAACTAGAGTGTGCCCAGCATTGTGTCCACCCTGAAAACGAACGACTGCTTCCGCACTTTCAGTAAGCCAGTCAACGATTTTACCTTTACCTTCGTCACCCCACTGAGTACCTATAATTACGATATTATTGTGCATAAGCATACCTTTATAACATTATTAAATTTGTAAGCATTCGTTATGGTAAAATAGCCTCTGCAGCAATAATTAGACCAATTAAATTGAACACAAAACCATCAATTATACCAGCAATATGCTACCGAAATAAATAAATTGGCTGGGTTTATAGGAAATATTATGTCAGATAAGAAAAAAATTAGTTTGCAAGACTCATACAAATTATATAAACGCATGTGGTCTTATATGGCTGAGTACTGGAAGAAATTTATCATCTCTGTAGTAGCTATGGTTGTAGCAGCAGCTACAGAACCAGCTTTTGCACGTGTTATGAAGCCTTTGATTGATAAAGGATTTATAGATCAAGATAAGACAGCTATTATAGTAACTCCATTACTTGTAATGGCTATATTTTTGGTTCGAGCAATAGCATCCTATATCAATGACTATATGACTAATTGGTTGTCGGGTTCGGTTGTAGAAAAAATGCGCCGGATAATGTTTGATAGATTACTAAAATTACCAGTACAGTACTATGATAATAATAATTCAGGGCGTATTATGTCTAGAATATTATTTGATGTTACCCAAATTACTGAGGCTGGATTTAATATAGTAACGGTAACATTTAAAGATGGAGTTACTGTTATTGCCTTACTTGGATTATTATTTTATACTGATTGGCAACTAACGTTATTTTGTTTCGTCACATTACCTTTTGTACTTGTATTGGTTCGAGTTTTATCTCATCGCTTACGTAAACTTAGCCATCATAACCAACAGCAGTACGGTGAAATGACTCAAATAATAACTGAAGCAGTACAAGGTCAAAAGGTAGTTAAGCTTTTTGGTGGAGTAAATTATGAAGAAGGGCGTTTTTCTAAGAGTGTTGCTTCAATTAAAACCAATAATGTAAAACAAGCCGCGACTTCTTCTCTTAATTCTGGAGTTAGTCAGTTTTTGGTAGCATGTGCCTTAGGAATGATTCTATATTTTGCAGCTTCTAAATCCAAGTCTTCACACTTTACAGCTGGTGATTTTGTATCATTCATAACAGCTATGATTATGATTTTTGCACCTATTAAACGCATTACTAGTGTAACGCAATCATTACAAAAGGGTCTTACTGCAGCTGAGTCAGTATTTGAATTTTTGGATAATCATGAAGAACTAAATGGGGGTACACAAAAACTTAATGGAATTAAAGATTCAATTACTCTAAAAAATGTGGTGTTTAGGTATTCTACGTCTGAGAGAAACATAATTGATGATGTGTCTCTTGAAGTAAATGTTGGTAAGACGGTAGCGCTTGTTGGTAGCTCAGGAAGTGGTAAAACCACTATAGCTAATCTGATTCCACGTTTTTATAATATAAAAAGTGGCGAGATACTAATTGATGGAGTTAATTTGGTAGATATCGAAATTAATTCTTTAAGAGAAAAAATAGCACTTGTTAGTCAAGATGTTGTATTATTCAACGACACTGTATACAATAATATTGCTTATGGTCTGAAAAATGATGGTAGTTCTTATGATAAAGTAGTTGAAGCAGCACAACTTGCAAATGCTATAGAGTTTATAGAACAATTACCAGATGGTTTTGATACCATGATTGGAGAAAATGGTACTAGACTATCAGGTGGGCAAAAACAGCGCCTTGCAATAGCACGGGCAATACTAAAAAATGCTCCGTTATTGATATTGGATGAGGCGACTTCTGCTCTAGATAACCAATCTGAAAAACTAGTACAAGAAGCACTTGATAGACTAATGAAACAAAGAACTACAATAGTAATTGCACATAGGCTATCTACAGTGCTTCACGCTGATAAGATTGTAGTTATGGAGCGTGGGCGTATTGTAGAAGAAGGACGCCATGATGAATTACTCGCTAAGGGTGGGGCATATGCTAGCTTATATAATGTACAAGAAAACTGGGTAAAAGAGGAGTAAATACTTGATAAGATTATTGATTCCCCATCCTATGGTGGGATGACGAAAAACTCTGGCCATTAACCATAGAGTCAATTTATTTTAAAAAATTCAATGCTAGAATCAGTATTAAATCGCTGCAATTATGCTATACAATTTGCTGTATGGTAGAGATATTGACCATTAACAGAGTTACAATTAATCTCTCAGTAAAATGTTGATAGGTGTACCTTAATGTCACGACTAATGCTCCACCGCAATTTTAAATTGGTATTGACATTATGTTATTAATAACATATAATAATGCCTTTATATCTCATCAAGTGAGATTAATCAAATTCTTATATGATTAATCTGAGATTTAGTATAGTCTACAAACATACTATTCTAAAATAGTAATGTAGTGGAATAATTTTTATTTAATGGTTGCGGATTTGCCGCTTTTTTGTAAATTAGGATTTATATGAAAAAATTACTACTATCTTTGGTTTTAGCTTCAACATTAATTTCTACAGCAAATGCTGCTACTTGGGTAAGAGGGGTTTATATCGTAGGTATTCAGCCTAATTGTGCTAACACAGAGCTGTTAAGGTTATTTTGGAGTGATAGACCATCAGATAAATTAAACTGGAACAAAACCATCTGTTCCAGATATGCGGTTGATCATGCATTAACTAAAAGTTATATGGCGTTGGGGCAAGGCGCAATGGCCTTAGGGCAAAAAGTTGATCTGGAACTATCAGATCATGGATACTTAAATGATATTATTGTTAGAGCCGATTAAGCTTGATTCAAATCAGATGTCTACATGTATAGTAGAAGATTAAACTTTTAATCAAAAGGTAACTTAAATTGAAAAAAATATTTTTGATATTAATGCTGAATATATCTTCTATAACATCGCTTTATGCACAAAATTATCTATACCGTGTAGATACTAGACCACCAGAGGAAATATTTCTTAATGGTAGTCAAGGATTTGTAGCACGTGGTAATAATCATCAACTTTCTATGCATGTTAGTGGACATTCAGCTTCAATTAATGGTGTAGGTGATACTGGATTGATTTCTGCTACTGATAATTTGGGATGGGCTAATCAGTATTCTCGACGTCTTTTGGACTGGAATCTAGTTGAAGTAGGAATAGAAAATAGAGATGTTTACATTTATCAAATAGCCCAAACTAGAAGCTTTTTTAATGTTCAGAGATCATTACAGCCAGATGATCCAAATATTAATAGTAGTATTAGGCAAGGCGAATGGGTTATTGAAAATAGAATTCCATCACATTTAATAATAGGTGTTTGGCATTTATATGATCATGGCTCCTTGGGGGCAGCACGGGATACTAGTCAAGCAGATTTCCTTTCTAATTCATTATATAGCCCAGGAATAGAAGTTGGAGTTAATCAAGGACAATATAATGGAGGAAATAATCCAATTTACGCAAGAGAACCATTAGCCGTCTCTGTTAATCCTTTAGTTCTGTTAGGTTTATCTGCAACCCTATGGTGCAGAAGTAGTAATCCTCAAAGCAAACTTTCTACTTGTTCTATTAGTTCTGAAAAAGAATTTGGACTGAAGAAAATGATTGGTACTCGCATTCTGCCTAGTATAAATTTGATTAACTGATGTTTAAGTAAATATTTAATTTATAAATTTGTAAGATAAAAGAGGGTGGCGGAAATTTTGTGTAAATCATTTTTTCGTTACCCTTTATTAATTTCAGAAAGCTCTAAGTCGAATTTAATAATAAATTGATTTAGTGCCATTTCCCAATCTCTAATATGCATTGTCCATTTTCTGGAGCAATCACGAAGCGTCAAGTATAACATTTTAAACA
>CANFGS010000025.1 GCA_947446595.1 Neisseriaceae bacterium
CCATCTGGTGTTGAAATGGTTATGCCTGGAGATAACGTGCGTATCAATGTTGAATTGATTGCTCCCATTGCGATGGAAGAAGGACTACGTTTTGCCGTTCGTGAGGGTGGTAGAACTGTTGGTGCTGGCGTTGTTTCTAAGATTATGGCGTAAGGTAGGAATAATATGCAACAAAAACAAAATATTCGTATTCGCCTAAAAGGTTACGATCATGTATTAACTGACAAATCTGCTCAAGAGATTGTTGAAACTGCAAAACGTACTGGTGCTATGGTTAAAGGTCCAATTCCTTTGCCAACTAAGAAAGAGCGTTTTGACTTGTTACGTTCACCACACGTGAACAAAACATCTCGTGATCAGTTAGAAATCAGAACTCATTTACGTTTGATGGAAATCGTTGAGCCATCTGATCGTACAATTGATGCGCTTATGAAACTTGATTTACCAGCTGGGGTTGATGTAGAAATCAAACTTAAGTAGTAAATACTAAGATAATAAAAAAGGATGTCTTTAAAGACATCCTTTTTTAATTAGCTTTTTTATATGTTAAATTCAGTTTTTATAACATGCTTTTGAGGTTCTTTAATATAGTAGCAAAGAGCTATACATAATAAAGTTCCAAGAGGTATGATGGCTAATGAAAATCTATAATTATCTGCAGTTGATAAATTAAATATATTACTTTGGAGTAAGGTAGCTACGAATATCTGGAAGATTGGGGCACCTGCCATTAATACCATATTAGCAAATGCTAGTGCAGTTCCACTAAGTTTGGGATCTACGGAGTCTTTTACGATAGTAAAGGCTTGAAGATATCCAGAACAAAATAAGCCGGATAAAAATAGCATACTAAACATCATTAGTTCATTAAGGCCGGGGATTATAATAATAAAAAAGTTTACTATAGTAAGTCCTATTGCAGAGATAAGCATTATTTTTAGATGATTACCATAAATCTTTGACAAGAAGCCCAACATTGGAGCACCAACGCCAACACCCATAAATACGATTGATACCATACTTGCTGCTAATTCTGGAGCATAATGATAAGTATTCGTTAAGAAGCTTACTCCCCAAAGAGAAGTGAAAGCATTAAAGATAGAAAATGCAAAAAATCCATATATGCTACATAATATTACCTGTTTGTTTAGTATTAGAGATTTAATCTGTAACATGATGTCTATTAATGGAACAATATTAGGTTGCTGTGGTTTGTCTCGTAGATATGTTTTAATTGCTATAGCCAAAAGAATTGCAAATATTCCACATATAAACATAGATGTACGCCATGAGTTAGTTTTTAAAAAAAATCCAAGGGCAATAATACCTAATGTTATACAAATCATAGAAATGGTTTCGCCAATTCCAAGTATGAGGGTAAATTTATTTGCTTTAAAGTTATCTAAAACGACTTTTAGCATTCCAATATAACCAAATGAAGCTCCAGTGCCCATTAAAAATCTGGCAATTACTGCTATAGCATAATTAGGGGAGAGAGCTAACAAAATACATCCTATAGCAAGTAATATAGCTGCTATAAATAAAATCTTTTTGGTATTGAATCTGTCATATAATACCCCTACAGGAACTTGCATCAAAACATATGTATAAAAAAATGCTGCAGATAAATTACTTACTTGTATGTTACTTAGGTGAAAGTCTTTTGCCCAATATTCATTCATTAGGCTACTTGAGTTTTGGAGAAAAAACTGAAAAACTACAAATGCTGTAGCGATTAACCACGGTATATAAGGGTTAGTTTGTTGTTGTGTAGTATCTTGTGACATTTAGTGCGCCTCATCCCAGTTATCTGCGGTTTTTATTTCAACTGCCATCTTAACTTGAAGATTTACAGTATTTGCCATTAGACGCGGAATATTATCTGTTATTATATTAACTTCATCAAGTGGTACATCAAATATTAGCTCATCATGCACTTGTAGAACCATTTTAGTTTTGAAGTGGTTTTTTTTAAGCCACTCATCTATCGCTACCATAGCAAACTTTATAATATCAGCTGAAGTACCTTGCATAGGTGCATTAAGTGCTACACGCTCTTCTGCTTCTCTTATCATTCTATTGGCTGAACTTATATTGGATAGATAGATTTTACGCCCAAAAACTGTTTGTACAAAGCCATTTTCATGGGCAAAATTTATTAAGCCATCCATACAGTCTTTGATTTTGGGAAATTTAGCAAAATAAGTATCGATATACAGTTTGGCAGTTGCTCTATCAATTCTTAAGTCTTGTGCAAGACCAAATACGGTTTTGCCATATAACAGGCTAAAATTAATTGTTTTAGCATAGCGGCGTTCATCTTTAGTAACATCATGAATAGGTTTGTGAAAAATCTCACTAGCTGTAATACTATGAATATCCTGATTATCATTAAATGCTTTAATTAGATTAGCATCATTAGATAAATGAGCTAAAATCCGTAATTCAATTTGAGAGTAATCAGCACAGATTAATTTATTATTAGTATTAGCGATAAAGCACTGCCTAATTCTACGTCCCCAGTCGTTTTTAACCGGTATATTTTGTAGATTTGGATCCCTTGAAGATAGGCGGCCACTAGCTACAAATGCTTGATCAAATGTAGTGTGTACACGGGCATTAATATCAGCTAATGCTGGTAGCTTGGATACATAAGTATTTAGTAATTTGGTGAGCGTTCTGTATTCAAGCATATAGTTAGCTATTGCTATGTTTTGTTCTGATAAAGTAGTTAGAGTATCTTCATCAGTTGAATATCCATTGGTATTTTTTTTAATCCCCGTAGTCGGTAATTGCAGTTGATTAAATAATATATCTTGTAATTGTTTTGTAGAATTGATATTAAATACACAACCAACTTCTTTATAGATTTTATCTTCTAACTCTGCTATCCCAGAGCTTAACTCTTGCTCTAATAATTTAAACTTAGCTATATCAAGTTTGATACCATTAGTTTCTATCTCAACTAAAATCTTTGCAAGTGGTAATTCAACCTCAAGATAGAGTTTTAGTTCTTCTTCCGACATTTCTGATCTGATTTTAGCTTCTAAATTAGTAATATTATTAATTATCATTTCTACATTACGATCTGCTTGTTCATCATTAAGCCATAGAGAGTCTTTGCTAGGTTTGGTATTAATAGTTGGTAAATCAGCAACTTCTAATTTAAGATATTCATCATAGATTGTGGATATTGTATGCTTTTGTTTTGAGTTTTTTATATAGTGAGCAAGTGTTAGATCACCTTTTAGATTATTTAAGGTCAGTCCACTCTTTGCTAATAGCTGTAGAGTTTCTTTGGCATTGGGTAATATCTTCGGTACATTACTATTTAGTAATTGTTGTATTAATGGTAAATAATCATTACTATTAGTTGTGTTATCAAATAAATCATCATGACTTTGGGATATTGTGATTTTGTAGGAGTTAGTCTCATTTGCAATTGCTACAGTCTTGATATCTTTTGGTTCTGGGTAGCCATCACCTAGAATTAATAAGGCAATGGTAGTGTCAGATTTTATTAATTCTTCCACTAGAGTTGCTAAGGCTTTTTGCGATTTGATTTCAATAAATGGTTGTGCTTGCACCTCAAGCGCTGAAGGAATTGCTTGGGTTTGTGATTTTATTACTGATGTTGTATCATTAAACTCTTGTGTCAACCATGTCTTAAAGCCAAGCTCCGTATAAAACTTATGTAGGCTATCAGTATCAGGTTTGCTGCAAATTAATTCACTGATATCATTAATGTGGTTATCAGAATGAAGCTTTATCTTAGTATCGATAGTAACTAGTCTTTTGGCAGTAGGAAGCCAAGGTATAGCAGTTCTTAGATTTTCACCAACAACACCAGTTATCGAGTTTGCATTAAGTATTATATTATCTAGTGTTTGGTACTCTGTTAGCCATTTAACAGCAGTTTTAGGGCCACATTTGTCAACCCCTGGTATATTATCAACTTTATCTCCTACCAGAGATAAATAGTCGATGATTTGTTCGGGCCGAACTCCAAATTTATTAATAACTCCATTGATATCAAGAGTTTCATTAGTCATGGTGTTAATTAAAGTAATATCATTATCTACTAACTGGGCAAAATCCTTATCTCCAGTAGCAATCAATACTTTTTTACCTGAGTTTTTACCTAACGTGGCAAGGCTACCAATAATATCATCAGCTTCAATTCCTGATTGGATAATAACTGGTATTCCCATGGCTTTAATTATGCCGTAGATATCTTGTAATTGGCTGATTAGATCATTAGGGGTTTCAGCTCTGGTGGCTTTGTATTCAGGGTGGATTTCATCACGAAAGGTTTTACCAGGAGCATCAAATACACACGCCCAATGAGAAGTGGTGTATTTTTTTTGCATTAGTTTTAGCATTTTTATGACACCGCGAGTGGCGCCTGTTGGTTTACCACTTGGTGAAGTTAGTGGGGGCATTGCATGAAATGCACGATATACAAACGATGAACCATCAATTATTAAAATTGTATCTTCCACTACCTTTTCCAAATTAAAACGCATTGCTGTTTATTACTCTATCTGTCATCCTAAATAAAAATAAGATGCTGTTTTCTATTTTTCCTTACAATCCCAAACATGAACTAGATGCTGTTTCAATAAGGGTTTGGGATCCATCCTCTAATTACGCTAATAGCGCAAGTGCATGGATCCCAGCCTTCGCTGGGATGACGAATAAATATGCTTTGATACGAATAAATATACTGTTTTTAATTCTTTTCGTCATCCCAAACATGAACTAGATGCTGTTTCACAAAGAGTTTGGGATCCATGCCCTAAAAAAATTACTTATTCAAATCTTCTTGTTGTATTCCAGCTACCAACCATTTACCTGTACTGGTTAAGTTGGTTTTTACAAAGTTCCAAGTTTCAGCAAATGGTTGACTTGGTTGTTCTGGCTCATCACTTACCATACCGAAGAATTTTACTGATGCAACAAGTTGATCATTAATCATTTCTGAGCTTAATAATTGACAATCAAGATTAGAAAAATCAGCTACAAAAGTATTTTCTGAAACACTAGATTTCATTTCTTGGTATAACCCATCTGTCATATATTTCTGAATTTCGCTTACGTTTTCTTGATTATTCATACTTTGAATATGTAAGAACATTCCTTTTACTTGGCGTAAGAAGTACATTGCTTCAATTCCATCAGGCATTTTATCCATTAGATTTGTTGGAGTAGGTGCTGCAGCCTTAAAACCAAATAATTTTGGAGTTGGTGCAGTATTAACAGCAGCATTAGTTCTATTCATAGTTTGATTGTTGTTAAAAGTATTTGAATTATTCATATTTCCAGAGTTGCCGAAAAGTCCTGGATTTGCTTTACTTTTACGAAATAGGATAAGTCCTAAGCACAATAAAACAGCCAGAATCCCAATCATTCCCCAAGGGATATTATTGCTTCCAATTTCACTAGGAGCAGCACTTTGAGTACCACTTGCATTCATTGTATTGTTATTACTATTGCGACCAAGCATATAACCACCAGCGGCACCAGCCGCAGCTCCAAGCATTGCCGCAGTTCCGGCGCCCATTCCAGGTCTAGTGTTATTTTGTTGGTATTGTTGTGATGGTTGTTGTTGGTAAGAACGATTTTGTGAAGAATAGCTAGTAGTGTTTCTTTGCATTCCATAACTCTTGCCACCACCAAATCTTGCTGCAAAGGCGCTTTGTGACAATATTAAACTGCAACTTACTAATATAAGCAGACTTTTATTGAATTTCATTATATTTCCATAAAAAATTAATTTATAAGAACTGTTATTATAGCATAGTTTTTTGTTTGTAGTGTCTTTCAATGTTATATAATATTTGATTAATAATACAAAAGTTAGGTTTTTATAATCATGTTAGAACGTAGTCATCTTGGTGTCAAATCTGTATATGTAAATAGTTACAATCCTAAGTTATTATATCCAATACCTAGAGCTATTAAACGTGATGAATTAGGAATTGCTGGAAATGAGTTTTATGGTGTTGATATTTGGAATCATTATGAAATATCATGGTTAAATGTTGGTGGAAAACCAGCAGTTGCTATTGGTGAAATTATTTATCCCTCAAATTCGCCAAATATCATAGAATCAAAATCAATGAAATTATATTTTAATAGTTTTAATGGCACTGTATTTGAAAATAGTCAACAGCTTATTGATACTGTACTAAAAGATCTAAGTAGTGCAGTTGGGGAGGAAGTTACCTTTAATCTTATTCCACTTGATAGTAATATTAGTTTTACCAAATTTTCAGGTATATGTCTAGATCGTCTGAATGTTGTTTGTGATACTTATAAGCCATACCCAGATTATCTAAAAGTAAGTGATATAATAGTTGAAGAAGAATTATATAGTAATTTACTTAAATCCAATTGTTTGGTAACTTCTCAGCCTGACTGGGGGAGTGTGTATATTAATTATACTGGGCACCAGATTAGTCATGAGGGATTACTAAAATATATTGTGTCATTACGTGAACATAATGAATTTCATGAGCAATGTGTTGAGAGAATATTTCATGATATTATGAAATATTGTAAACCAACTTCATTGATAGTATATGCCAGATATACTAGACGCGGTGGGGTTGATATTAACCCATACCGTACTACCAATAAGAGTTTTATCATTCCGAGTAATAATCGTTTAATTAGACAGTAAGGTGATTATATGAAAGCAGTATTAATTTTATCAGGTGGTTTAGATAGTTCAACCCTAGCATATTGGTTGAAAGCTAATGGTTATAATGAGATTATCTGTATAACATTTGATTATGGACAAAAGCAAATTGTTGAATTAAAGTATGCAAAGGGAATTGCTAAAAAAATTGGGGCTGAGCATCGTGTAATTGATATGTCATTTATTAAGAATTTTTTATCTAAATCAAATTCTAGTCTTACCAATTCGTCAATTAGTGTTCCACATGGTGAATATACCAAAGAAAATATGCAGTCAACCGTAGTACCCAATCGTAACTCAATGATGCTAACAATGGCATGGACTATAGCCTGTGTTGAAAAAGCTAATGCGGTTGTCTATGGTGCTCATGGTGGGGACCATTATCTTTATCCTGATACAAGACCTGAGTACTTTGATGCAATTAATAAATCCCTACGTATGGGAACTGAGGATTGTAGAGAAGATGATTTAAATTTATTAGCGCCCTTTATTAATTGGCATAAAACAGATATTGTCAAAGAAGGGTATAGGCTTAATGTACCATTTGAAGAAACGTGGACTTGCTATGAGGGTGGAGAATATCATTGTGGGCTATGTGGTGCTTGTAGCGGGCGTAAAACGGCTTTTATTGATGCTAATATTCCTGATCCTACAGTTTATAAGAGTTAGAATATGACAAATTTTAGCGTAATTAGAAAACATGAAATTCATTGTGGGCACCGTGTTTATGGGCATAGTGGCAAATGCCAATTCTTACATGGGCATTCTTATGTGTTTCATCTTCATTGTACCAGTAATGCTTTGAATGACTTAGGTATGGTTGTTGATTTTGGTATAATTAAATCTACTATTTGCCAGTGGCTAGAAGATAACTATGACCACCATATGCTTTTATGGGAACAAGACCCGTATGCTAAAGAAATAGCTAAAATTGATAATTCGGTTGTGATAGTATCATACAACCCAACTGCTGAAAATATAGCAAATCATATATTAAACGTAGTTGCACCATCATTATTAAAAGATACACCTATCAAATTATCCAAAGTGGTACTAGAGGAAACCTCCAAATGCACTGCTACTTGTGAGTTAGATTAGTATGTATCCGGTTAATGAAATATTTGCAACACTTCAAGGTGAAGCTACTTTTACTGGAACACCTAGTGTATTTATTAGGCTGCAGGGATGTAATGTTGGTTGCCCATGGTGTGATACCAAGCATACTTGGAAGTTAGACAAAAACCATCAAACTGATTTCAACTCAGTTGCTTCTAAAACAGATGATAAAAACTCGTGGTCGAACGCTACTGCTCTGGAAATTGTTGAATTTATAGAAGCTAATTATCCGCAAATTAAACATGTAGTGATTACTGGTGGCGAGCCTGCTATGTATGACCTAGTCCCATTGTCTTTAGCTCTTGAAAATTTAGGTAAAGATATTCAAATCGAAACTAGTGGCACTGAGGCTTTCAAAATTACCAAAGATACTTGGGTGTCATTATCACCCAAAATTGATATGCCAGAGGGTAAGGTGGTTCTACCTGATTGTGTAGCCCGTGCTAATGAAATAAAAATGCCAATTGGTAAAATTTCAGATATAGAGAAGTTAAAGGTTTTTATTAAAGAATATGGGGTTAATGAAGATATACCGATATGGTTGCAGCCGATATCACAAAATCCTAGCGCCACAAAGCTATGTATTGAACAAGCTCTATTAAATAATTGGCGTTTGAGTTTACAAACGCACAGGTTTATTAATATTCGTTAGTTAGATTTCAAAAGCATATCGTAGATGGTTTGTTTTAACTGAGTATCAGTGTTAAACCGTCCTCCAAATTCAACTGTAATGTTTTTGGTGCTATCGTCACGTACTCCTCGAATTGCAATACAGGAGTGTTTTGCTGTAATTCCAATTGCAATATCCTCAGTTCCTAGAATTTCTTGTAGTGCAAAAAATATCTGTCTAGTAACCCTCTCTTGAACTTGAGGCCGTTTAGCGAAGAAATCTACAATGCGGTTTAGTTTACTAAGTCCAATGATTTTATCTTTTGGAATATAAGCTAAATAGGCATTTCCTGAGATTGCAACTAAGTGATGTTCACATGTAGAATTAAAGGCGATAGATTGAGAAAATAAAGGGCTAGTATATTTATAGTCATTAGGGTTTGCTGTCATTTTTGGGAAGTTATTATAATCTAGCCCATAAAACAATTCATTAACAAAAAATTTTGCCGCACGTTTTGGAGTGTTCGCAATTGAAGCATCATTTAAATCTAGTCCAATACTTTGAAGTAAGTCGTGAAATTTGTCCTTGATATCATTCAGGCTATTCTCGGTTAGTTGATTAAAAAAAGCAGGGCTTTCAACTTTTTTGTCGAGTAATAGCTGGTGGATTTTTTTCCCTAATTCAGGGTCTTTAGAATACATGTATTTGTCCTATAAAATTGCTGATATCTTCTAACCATATCCCTGTGGCAAGTGCACCAGTTTTGGTGATGAAGTATTATGTTCAAACATGTATTCTACCACTTTTAGCGTATTTATGCCTAATTAAACAAGTTCTGATCCCAAGAAATACTACTGGATACCATCATTTTACTCCATAAAAAATGATGGCGATAGTATCTCACTTATAGCATAACTTTAAAAGATGTGGTTCCTGGAACGCTTACGTTCTTAAAAAATTTCATAAAATAATTCACCTTTGTATGTTTTAGTAAAATTCAAGCTCTAAGTGACTAAGAGGAAGTTTTCTTATCAACAATTATTAATAGAAGTTTTTTATTCGTAGTCTAGTTCTTAAATATATGTTGGTTACACTAAATTGATAAATTTATCCCGCCATTAAGAGATGTCCAATTGAGGTAGTGGCTTGTTTAACTGAAATTTCAATGTCATATCCTAAATTGATTAAGCAATTCATTAGTTTTTTTTCAGATATCCGAGAGAAATTACCTCTAAGTAAATTAGATATTTTATCCTGAGAAACCCCTGTGATTTCTGCTGCTTCATCTTGGGTTAGTCTAAGAGTTCTGATTGCTTGAGAAATTTTGGCTGCTAGACCAGCTTTAATTAGCATTTCGTTAGGTTTTTTATATCCTAAGTCTTTATATACATTGCCTGAACTTCTTTCAAATTCGATATTATTTTCTGTTTTCATGATTTTTCCTTTGCAATTACTTTTGCTAACTCTTCAGCTTCTTTTAGTCTCTTATTGATTATGCTCATATCTTCTTTAGGTGTTGCTATGCCACTTTTACTCTTTTTTTGAAAGCAGTGTAATACATAAATTTCACTTCCAAATTTAACAGTATAAACAGCTCTGTAAGTCCCAGATATATCACTTTCGATAATTTCCAAAACCCCTGCACCTGTATATCCTTTCAAAACTTTAGTATTATCTGCTCTTTCACCTATTTGTGCTAGATATAGTGAAAACCCAACAGAATCTATTATGTCTTCAGGCATTAGTTTAAGGTCTTTTTTGGTTCGACCTAACCAGATTATTTCTTTTAAAATTTTGTTCATATGTTATTATACCAAATTTGGTATAATATAGGTAATAAAAATTCATATAAATACGTAATAATTTATTTTGATGATTAAAGTTTTGATTTTTAAATAGACTATTATCTAATTAACTGCAGGTAATATATCATAATCAAAAATACCTTTATCATAATTAATCTTTCCTTTTAGCTTAATTACGGTAATTTCCTTTTCTCTGCAAAAGATCCTTAATTTGACTATATTATCGTCAAGTTCATTACAATTCCAGCCAAGTATAACTTGTGCAGGTTTTAAACAAGCCTCATTTTTATTTTTGTCTTTTAAATAATCTAAGGCTTTTAAAATAGAATCTTCATTTTGAGGTGAATTTTTGATATAGGATGTGGCTTCTTCGGCTAATTTTGAGTCAATAAAAAATATAAATCTTAGTTCATCCTCATGTTCCCAAGTATGGCTTTTAGTATAAATAAATTTTGCTATTGGAGTTTTAATTCTTGGGTTAAAATTTGTAGTAGATTCTTGATTAAGGGTATTTATAACTACTTCCTTAATTGTTTCTGAAGGGTTATAGTCTTTTAAATAATCAACCTCATTAAATGATTTATTTTGTTCTTCAGTATGATAGTATTGCTGAAAGCATAGCAATAAATCAGCATAGCTATATGATATTACAATTCCACTGCCACCTCCACCATATAATCCCCACATATTTGTAGAATTACTTGAAATTGGATTTTTTTTAGAAAAGCAACAAATCCTCAATTTAGCAATTAATAAATTTAAAACAAGCTTTAATTGAAATTTATTGTCTTCGTTTGGATTAGCTTTTAATTCACTGCAAAGGGTTTCATAAAAATTATCAGTTACATGAATTTGGGAGTCAAATCTATCATTAAAATCGAGAGGTGAAGACATATAAATATTTCCCTCACAAATGGTCTCGATTTTTTCTGCGCCTTTATCTGATAAATTAAACCATTTGTTAAAGGTACGTTGTATTGGCGAGGTATCAAGGTTACTTATATATGGCAAAACAAGAAGAATTTTAGCACAGGTAATAATTTCATTTTTATTAAAGTCTTGAAAAGGCATTTTAATTTCATAGTGGTGATATGTTGAGCAATTAATGATATTTTGCAGAAAATTTATATTTTCTTCAGATAATGATTGATCATATTGTAATATTTGCTCTGCAATTTTAACATCTCTTGAAGAAAAAAATGAATATGGTATATTTTTATCTTTTACATATTCACTTTCATTAATTATTATTTGTAATTTATCCCTGAAGTTATAAGCATTATCTAGTATTTTCTGAGAAAAAAATCATTTGGCAGGTTCCATATTGTATGGAGAACTTTGCCACCAATATTAGTACTGAGGGTGCCGTTTGGATTTGTAGTTTGTTCAGCAGGTAACGTCATTTTGTCTCAACTCTCAACTAAATTTATGCTAATAGTGGCATTATTTTACTATATGTTTTAATTTATGTTAAGATTATTCAATTATTTTAACATATGAAATATACATGTTAAATTAATCGTATTGATTTTTGGAAGTTTTACCTGAAAGGTAGTTGGCGGAGCGGACGGGACTCGAACCCGCGACCCCCGGCGTGACAGGCCGGTATTCTAACCAACTGAACTACCGCTCCGTAACGTATGAAGTGGTGGGCGCTACAGGATTCGAACCTATGACATTCTGCTTGTAAGGCAGACGCTCTACCAACTGAGCTAAGCGCCCTCAACAAATTTGTTTGTTGCGAGGTTAGTATTATTACATAAAATATCTACCTTTTGCAAGTGTTTTTTAAAGGTTTTTTAATAAATTTGCATTTAATGAATTAATTTGCTACAATCATTCAATTAAATTAGAATGTTAGGGAATATTTATTATGCGATATGATGGTAGGCTAGATGAACAATTACGCGATGTTAAAATTACAAGAAATTATACCAAATACGCTGAAGGAGCTGTATTGGTTGAATTTGGCGAAACTAAGGTATTATGTACCGCGACAGTTGAAGATAGAGTACCACCATTTTTAATAGGTAAAAACAAAGGTTGGATTAGTGCTGAATACAGTATGCTTCCTAGAGCCACTCATACAAGAAGTAAACGTGATGCGGTGTCAGGTAAGGTAAACCCGAGAGCTCAAGAGATTTCACGTCTAATAGGGCGTAGTTTACGTGCTTGTGTGGATTTAAGTCATATAGGTGAACGCCAGATTTTGATTGATTGTGATGTAATTCAAGCTGATGGTGGAACGCGTACTGCTAGTATTACGGGCGCTTTTGTAGCATTATATGATGCTTTTAGTAAATTAGTTGATAGCGGAAAAATCCCAGAACATCCTGTTAAGAAATTTATGGCTGCGGTATCGGTTGGAGTCTATAATGGTGTGCCGATGCTTGACCTTAATTATGTAGAAGATAGTGCTTGTGATGCTGATATGAATTTTGTTATGCTAGAAGATCTTGGAATAGTAGAAATTCAAGGTACAGCAGAGGGGGCAGCTTTTAGTCGTCAGGAAATGAATGCGCTACTTGATTTGGCAGAAATTGGAATTACTAATTTAGTTGCTAAGCAAAAAGAAGCTCTCGAGGTTTAAATTCTTCCCCGTCACCCCAAAGCAAAACTTTTTGCTGATTTAATTTTCTGAGGTCACCCCAAACATAAATATTTTGCTGTTCACACCGAGTTTGGGGTCCATGCTCTAAAAGCGTAATTTAGAGCAAGGGCATGGATCCCAGCCTTCGCTGGGATGACGATTTATAGACGCTTTGATGACGAGAAAAAGGCTGGGATGACGGGAAAAAACTACTCGGGGTATAGGTTTTTTAGAAGCTCTGCTTTTTTAGCTTTCTTCCCGCGCGATAATATGTTTATTTGCTCAAGCAGTGAGTCAAACTCATCAAATGGGTACCCCTTATAAAGAGCAAGATTGAGTTTATCAATTATTTCATGAAGAGTTTGGTTATTAGTTAACTCTTTGATATCAGAAATCGTATAAATCTTTTTATTGGTATATGATGATGCTAAAGCAACCAAGGCGTGATTAAGTGCTTTTATGTCTTTATCATGAATAGCTTTCTTAAGTAGATTATAATCTTGTTGCGTAGTACGCCTATTTAACCCAAATCTTCTCTTAATTATGACAGCTATTGTCAATGCTATCATACAAAGAACTATCGCTATTACAAGATATTTCCACCATTTAAAAGCTGTTTTTACTGGTTTTTTGGGTGTTGTTGCTACATTTGAGGATGCTGCCGGTTTTTTGCCATCAGTTAGTACTGTATATGTTTTTGATTCTAAAACCTCAGTTTTCTCAACTTTTTTATTAATATCCCACCATTTAATTTTAGTCTCAGGGAATTTGATAATTCCAGTACTAGTTGGAATATATACGGTTTTAAAAGTTTTCTGTCCAATAAGATTATCATCTACTACTGATGTATCTGTCAGCGTTTTATCAGGATATGAATTTACACCTTTAGGAGTATCAAGTTTTAGTTCTGGAATTAGGTTATAAGGTACGCCTGTAGCTACAATAGTAATAGTTCTAGTTACAGGCTGCCCAATTGTTATACTCTCCAAATTTACTGACCATGAGTCAGTCACATTTAGCTTTTTAGCTAAAAGAGCTTGTGGATTTTTACCAGGAACTGATAAAACATTAATAGTTAATGGTTTTGACTGAATATTAAAATTACTGGGGGCGGTAAAGAAATTATTTGGGTTACGATCCATAATCAAACCACTAATTCTAGCTGGTGGAATCGCAGTAGTTCCAATTTTATTGGGAGTTATTAAAAGTTTTTGTTCGATTACTTCGTATGCCTTACCATGGTACTTACTTTGATACTGAGTGTTTTTCCCTAATGGTTTAATTTGAGCATCTGGTATATCGAAATTAGCCATAGATAGATTGTTTAAAGGTACTGTAAAATATAATTTCAAACTATAAACAACCGGGACATTAACATATGTACTAGAGCTATCAAGGCTAACATCAATAAAAACTTGGGATTTGGTATCTCCCTTTGGTATTATGCTTTGTGGAGTTTTAGATACATCAATAGTAATTGGATTTGTGACATCATTACCAACTTTTATAGCTGGAATTTGTTGCTTCCCAGGGTTTTTGGGAGATAGGGTTACCATAATAGATTTTTGTGAATTCATATGGCCATTAATAATACTCATTTGACTACTATTACTGGTACCTAAAATATCAAAATTATTCCGAAGAGTATCTATTTCTGGAGTGCCATTAGTATTACTAACATCTATATTTAGAGTGAAAGTTTGACCTACTTGAATATTGTTTCTATCAATACTAGCTGGAACTATTGCAAATACTATGTTAACTAGTAAAAATAATATTATTCCACGTATAAAATGTTTAATCATTGTCTTGTCCACTTTGATAATCACGTATAAATTTATTTCTTAAAAGCCCACCTGGATCATCCGGTACTTGAGAAAGTGCTGATTTTACTTCTGCATTTTCTATTTGGGTAGGTGTTTGGTGGTCTTTGTTGTCAGCTTTGGAATCTTCTGCCGCCTTTTTAGCTGCCTGCTCCTCTTGAGGTTTCGCGTTTTGCTCTTTTGCTGGTTCAGGTTGCTTTTTATTATCTTTCAAGCCATTTTTAGTATTTTGTGACTTATCTTTTGAGTTTTTACTGTCGTCTTTATTTGATTTGTCAGAATTACTACTCTTATCGTTTTTATCCGATTTACCATCTGATTTATTATTTTTATCGGACTTGTTATCAGATTTGTCGGATTTATCGTTTTTATCAGATTTACTATCAGACTTATCATCCTTATCTGATTTATCTTTCTGCTTATCAGATTTGTCAGAATTTTGTTGCTGTTGTTTTAGTTTTTCTAAAAGCTCTTTATTGAATTTAGCTTCAGGATAATCTTTTTTAAGTTCCAGTGCTTTAGTATAAGCACTAATAGCGTCATCATATTTTTCAAGATGGGCTAGGGTATTGCCTTGGTTATATAGACCTTCTGCTGAATTATCTAGTTTAAACTCATCATAAGCTGATTCATATTGTTTGTCACGGTAATAAGCTACACCCTTCCAGTTCTTATCAGTAAACTTGGCTGCGGCTGAGGCATTCTTATTTTGTTTAAGTAGATTATATCCTTGTTGGTCGGTATTATAAAAAAAATCAGCAACCGACATAGCAAAACAAAAATGTGGTAAAAAGCTTAAAATTAATAATCTACGTTTTAACATATTTTTTCCAACCATCCACGACGAGCTAAAAATGCTACTAAAAATACCAATAACCAGATTAAATAATGCCCTTCATCCTTCCAGAGGCTTTTTATTTGTAGCTCTTTAGAGGCTTTAGAAGTTATATCATCTCTCTTAAGAAGTAGGCTGTCAATATCAGAATTATCATTACTAAAGTCAACGTAGCTACCACTACCAGCAGTTGCCAAACTTCGTAATCCATCACTTGAATTCTCAGTGCCTATTCCAAGAACTGATGTAGTAAATCCATCTGTTGCCAATGTTTTAGCTTCTTTGATAGCTTCATCACTAGGAGTGCTATCAGTAATTAATATAATTTCACCGCGCGTATTACCTGCTTGTTTTAGTAATTTAGCTGATTTTTTGAGAGCTGGTAATATATCAGAGCCTTGGACGGGAACTATATTATTGTCTAATACAGGTACCATTGAGGCTATAGTATTAGTATCATTAGTTAAGGGGGATACCAAAAAGCTACTACTAGAAAAAACCACCATCCCAGTTTGACCCTCAGTGATATTATGTAATAAATCAATGGATTTATATTTGGCTCTGTCTAGTCTAGATGGGGCAATATCAGTTGCAGTCATTGACTGAGATACATCAAGAGCTATAACTCGCGCAATATTCTTTTGATATACTGGTTGTCCATACATTGACCATGTAGGTCCAGCAAGAGCAGAGATAGCTATTAACCATAAAATAAGTAAGATATAAGGTAAATAATTTTTTAACGTCCTAGTTTCATTAGATATCAGGTGCTGTAGTAAATGTGCATCACAGTATTTTGCCCAGTTGTTATTGGAAGAGCTGCCTTTATTAAGGCTAAAAATCAATAATAAAATAGCTGGGATAATTGCTAAAAACCACCATGGGCGTAAAAAATGAAATATCATTATAGTTGTCTCCGCGCTTTTAGAAGAACTAAAATAAAGCTTAAAATCAAAGCTAAGCCCAAACTCCAAGGATAAAACGGTGTAATTGGACGAATTATCACGCTATCAGCTTTTACAGGCTCTAGTTGATTTATATGATCGTAAATATTTCTAAGGCTATCGCCATCTTCAGCTCTAAAGAATTGCCCGCCAGTTAGTGCAGCTATTTGTTTTAGAGTATTAACATCCAAATCACTTGAAGGGTTTATAGTTCTAGCTCCAAACATTCCTTGGATAGTCATTTGACTAGCCCCAAGACCAATAGTGTAGATTTTAATATGTTCTTTAGCAGCTAGTTTTGCAGCATCTAGTGGTTGTAGTATTCCTGCATTATTACCGCCATCAGTTAGTAATATCAGAGCCTTATCCCCATCAGGATAGTCCATTAGCTTTTTAACTGTTAGACCAATAGCATCCCCAATAGCAGTTTGTTCACCTGCAAGACCAATAGTTGCATCATCAAGCATTTGAGCAACAGTGTGTCTATCAAAGGTTAGCGGGGTTTGTAAGTATGGTGCAGAGCCAAATAAAATAAGACCAAGTCTATCGCCAGTTCGATTGTCGATAAATTCATGAGCTACATTTTTAACGATATCAATCCTCGTTACATTTTCACCGTTAGTTACCATATCAGGAGTTTGCATACTACCAGATAAATCTATCGCAAGAAGCAAATCACGACCGCTTTGCTGAACTGGTAATGGTTTACCAAGCCATTGTATTCCAGAACCAGAAATAACTATTAGTATCCAGATTACAGAGGCTAGATATTTTAGATATGAAAGATTTGCTGAATTACTTCGTGTATTGCCAAAAGTCTTTGCGATATTTTCAAAAAAGGGTACCTTTAATCCAGTAACAATATTTTCTTGTGTTTTAGGCAATATATACCTGAGAATAAATGGTAGTACTACTACAAGTAGTTCCCAGGGATAGGCAATTTGTATCATAATACAGCTCCAATCCATTTTCTAATTACTGAGAAAAACTGCTCTTTATCCTCTATGTGTTGTGATTTATAAATATCTAATAAACTACGCCCATAACCTTTTGTAAAATCTGTGGTCTTACCTGTAGCATCTAAAAACATCAGCCATTCTTCACCAAATAAAGTATGGGGTTTTTGGGGTGCATATTTCATAATAGCTACACGTTTTATTAGGGTTGAAGTTTGGCTTAATATATCATCCGAGTTTTGAGTTTCAATAGTATCTAACATTGTATAAATACTAGCAATTTGCCGTTGTTTACGTTTTTTATGAATTACCCATATAATGAATATAATAGTAGTACTAAGAAGTAATACCATAAATACATACCATATAGGTGCTAGTGGGAACATCGATACACCATTTGGTAAATGAATTTCTTTTAGTTGTTGAAGTGGATCATTAGGCATTATTTAATACCTCTTAGGCTATAATTTACTTTTTTAACTATATCGTCGTTAGTTGCTACTTTGATAAACTGCATATTATTTTTTCGGGACAATGTTTCTAATTTTTCTATCTTTTCACTAAAATCTTTTGCATATAATTCATTACTTTTTTTACCCCAATTAATTTGTAAAAACTTCTTGCCATTATCACTAAAGTTAAATTGTCCATTTCCAGGTAATTTTTCCTCTAATTGGTCATATACCAGAACATTAATCACTTGAGATTTTTGTGCTAATAGTTTTAGATAGGCATCTGTATCATTGGTAAAATTATAAAAATCACTAATAACAATTATGGTGCTTCCGCTTTGAGCTCTCTGTAACATAAATTTAAGTGTATTATCTAAGCCACCATTATTTGATTTTATTGCATTAGCATTACTTAATGTATTTAACATTTGTAAGAGTGATTTACGACTGCGATTAGGTTTGATAAATTCTGCATTTTGGTCATTAAATATTATCCCACCAATTTGATCATTGCAATTTAGTGTTGCAAATCCAAAAATGGCAGCTAATTTGGCAGCCAAAACGTTTTTGAAGCAAACTTTGGTACCAAATTTCATGGATTGTGATTGATTTATTAGGAGATATACTGCTCTTTCGCGCTCTTCTTTATAAATCTTAGTATATGGTTTACCCAGACGAGCTGTTAGTGACCAATGAATAAGCCTGATATCATCATAAGGTTGATAAGCTCTTACTTCTTCAAAATCCATTCCTCGCCCACGGGCATGAGATAAATTGCTACCCGATTTTATTTGATTTACTCTTTTGCGATTGAATAAATCTATTTTGGTAGCATAATAGCGAAGTGCTAAAAGTTCTTTGATACTAGGAATTATACCTTGATACATGAGTACTACTTTAAAAAATATTAGGGTATAGCTACTAATGTTAGGAGTTTATCAATCACTTGGTCGCTTGTAATACCTTCAACTTCAGCTTCAAAAGTAAGTAATATTCTATGGCGTAATACTTCATGCACCATCAAGTGAACATCATGAGGGGTCACAAAATCACGTCCTTCAAGCCAAGCATTAGCTTTTGCAGTTCTTTCTAACGCAATAGTACCACGAGGACTAGCGCCAAAACGAATCCATTTAGCTAGGTCAGCATCATATTTAGTTGGGTTTCGGGTCGCTAATATTAGTTGGATTATGTATTCTTCAAGTGCATTACTTAAGTGAATTTTTGATATTTCATCACGTGCGGCAAAAATACTTTCTTGACTTAAATTTGGTTTGTTGATATCAATTTGATTATCTAGTCGATTAAGTGCCAAGATTTGAGCTTCAGCTTTGTAGTCTGGGTAGCCGATTTTAACGTATAACATAAACCTATCTAGTTGAGCTTCCGGTAGTGGGTATGTACCTTCTTGTTCTATGGGGTTTTGGGTCGCCATTACTAGGAATAAATTTGGTAGTTGATAACTATGCTTGCCAATAGTAATTTGACGCTCTCCCATTGCTTCTAAAAGAGCTGATTGTACTTTTGCTGGAGCACGATTTATTTCATCAGCAAGGAGGAAGTTATGAAATAAAGGACCTTGTTGAAATTCAAATTTATGTTCTTCAGGAATATAGATATCAGTTCCAGTAAGGTCCGCTGGTAATAAATCAGGAGTAAATTGAATCCTGTGGTATGAGCAATCGATGCACCCAGATAGGGTCTTAATCGCGGTGGTTTTAGCTAATCCAGGAGCCCCTTCAACTAGTAGATGACCTGAAGATAGTAACGCAATAACTAGACGCTTCGTTAGTTCAGGTTGTCCGACAATCTTACTGTCTAAGTAATCTAATAATTCTTTAAATTTAGCATGTTCTGTCATAATGTGTCCTTAAAAATATCTTGCGGATATAGAACCGCACAAAAATTATATAGAGATTATATATTGGCAAATTTAAAATTTTCAAGAGTTAGATTAAATATTTAGTAAAAAAGTGTAAAAGCTAGAATAGATACTGGAAAATCTTGATAAAATAACTATTAATTATTTTAGGAGATTTTTTATGTATAGAATTACAGGTCAACCAATTAATTTAAGATATATTGCAACATCAATAAAGCAAGACATTCAATTATCGGA
>CANFGS010000026.1 GCA_947446595.1 Neisseriaceae bacterium
GTAAGCGTTCCAGGAACCCCATCTTTTAAAGTTATGCTATAAGTGAGATACTATCGCCATCATTTTTTATGGAGTAAAATGATGGTATCTAGTAGTAAAGTAATCGCATGTGAGTTTATTTCTAAATCTACCTATTGGAAAGAACATATTGACTCTAGGCGTAATAGCGGCATGAATAGAAGAGAGTATTGTCACAAGAATAATTTAAGTGCCCATAAGCTTGAATATCAAGAGCGTAAATTAGCCAATAAGCTATCTAATAACAAGAAAACAATATTGTTGCCAATAAAGTTAACGCATGATAATATAAGCAAATATGAACCTCGAATAACATTATGCACATTAGCATTAAAGAATGGTAATGAACTCAAGATTCATGATAAATCAATACTAGCCACTTTATTATCCATACTGAGTTGATTATGCTGTTACCATTTAATACTGATATATGGTTGTATCCAAATCCAATTGACTTCAGAAAACAGATGGATGGGCTTATAATGTTAGTAGCTGATCATTTGAAGCTTAATCCTACATCAGGACAGATATTTTTATTTCGAAATAAGCATAGTAATAAGATAAAGTTATTATGGTGGGATAGAAATGGCTTCTGATTGTGCTATAAGCGACTGGAGCAAGGGCGGTTAAAATTCCCTGCTAAATCTGATATAGCAATGCTGTTAACTGCTGAACAATTTGGTTGGTTATTATCTGGTTTAGACTTTGCAGATCATCAATTATTACCAGAAGTAAAAGCCACTAATTTCTACTAGAAACAGTCACAAAAAACGCATTAAAAATATATCAAAATATTGAAGATAAAGCGTTGGCACGCATGGCTTTATTCTATAATATTGTATTAGTTAGTTAACGGTGTTTAGTAATGAATAGTAGTGCAATTTTAACTCAATTAGAAAAGCAAAATCAAACTTTATTGGCAGATAATGCATTACTTAATGCTCGTTGCAAACAATATGCTGAAGCTTATGAATATCTAAAAGAGCAAATGCTTGATTTAAAGCGCCAGATGTTTGGTAAACGCTCAGAACGCTATGTTGAAGATCCAGAAAATAAGCAGCTATCATTACTTAGTGATATTGGCACTTAGTTTGCTGCTGCTGATGCTAGTAAACTAGTCGAGGCTCAATCTAGCGTAGTAGCTGCTCATACCAGAACTACCAAGAAAGCAAAATCATCAGAAAAGATTTACCGCGTCGTATTAGGGTAGCAAGCAGAATGGTGCGAAAATCCACGCTAAGGAATTTTGACAACCATAATGCATTGCTATCATTAACTATTCATTAATTTAAACCAAATAATTTTAATTATCATATTCGCAAATCCCCAAAACAAAATTAGTCCAGAAAAACCCTCGTTATTATGACCCTAATAAATTTTCGATAACTATTCACAAAACTAGCAGGAAGTGGGTTATAATACTGGTTCACATATTCATGGTTCAGGTTTTGTTCATATACCAGATTTTTCTGTTCCAATTCTAATAAAGGTAAGAATTAATATGAAACTTTTTGATTATTTTAATACAGACTTTCAAGGTCGGTGTTTAACTTTCTGTATAAAAACGGATACTCAATATGGAAGCCTACAAGGAAAAAAGTATTATGACTTTATTGCTGGGTGTACATTTTTTTCTTTTTATGTGCCACAAAAACTGGATAAAAAATTTATTATAAAATTATTGGAAGGGTTTGACGGGAAGCATACTCAGCCAGTTTTCACTATACAAAGAAAAATATCCCTACCATCTGATGATGTAATGGCAGGTGATTCTATACATTTTGAACAAGATGAAATCAAGATGAAAAATTTATCAGAAAGCGATTTATTTTATGAAAAAATGAGTAGCTTACAATTTACGGGGAGAATTTATTTTTATCTTGAACACTCACTTAGTGAAAGTGACATCCTTGAAATTGTAGATTATGGTAAATCATTAAATGCTAGGATAAAATTTAGAACAAATGAATATGCAAGAATAAGAGATACTTTCAAAAATCCTAAGGCGTTTATAAGTCATGATTCCAAAGATAAAAATAATATTGTTCGCGATATAGCAAATTATTTAAGGGGTCGTTTATGCCCTATATGGTATGATGAATATTCTTTAACCCCTGGAGATTCATTGGTTAAACAAATAAACATTGGGTTAGAAAAATGTCCATCTTGTCTCATGATATTAAGTAAAAATTTTATTAAAAATACATCTTGGGCTAGTGCTGAATTTGAAGCTATAGTCAATGCACAAATAAGCACTAACAATAAAAAAATAATTCCAATATGGTATGATGTTACTGCAAGTGAAGTGAGAGAATTTAATTCATATATTGCAGGTAAGGTGGCTATACAATATGATCTTAATAACCCAGACGCTAGTTTACAAAAAATTTATGATTGCATAAATTAAATAAGATTCTCAAATTTATTAACATAATGGTGTCAAAAATATGAAAATTGGATATGCGCGAGTTAGTACCAAAGACCAAAACCTAGATTTACAAATTGATGCTTTAAAAAAAGCAGGATGTAAAAAAATCTATGAGGAAGTTATTAGTGGAGCTAAATCAGATAGACCAATATTAAATGATTTACTCGCAAATTTACGTGAAGCCGATGTTTTAATTATCTGGAAGCTGGATCGACTTGGAAGATCGATAAAGCATTTAATCGGAACAGTGTCAGACTTAATTAGCAGAAATATTGGCTTACAAAGTCTTAACGACCCAATTGATACTACTACTTCACAAGGTAGGTTGATTTTCAATATTTTTAGTTCATTAGCTGAATTTGAGCGGGATTTAATAAAAGAACGCACAAATGCGGGACTCTCATCTGCTAGAGCTAGGGGTCGTGTTGGCGGTAGACCAAAAGGATTACCGCAAAAAGCTGAATCAACTGCATATGCAGCAGAGTCATTATACAAAGAAGGTGTTCTTAGTGTGAGAGAAATTGCTAAAAAACTTGGCATATCAAAAACTACGCTATATGCTTATCTACGGCATAGAAATATTTCTATTGGCGAAAATAAAAAAGTAGCTACATATAAAACAGTATCTAAATAATGTTAGATTCACAAGCCTATACGCAAAAGCAGTTGATAACGCTGGGTACATTATCACTAGATGATATAGGGCGAGTGATGTTATGCCGAAGAGAACATAATAAATTAGGATTTGCTTATCAGTTAATATTTGTAAAATTAAACAATTTCTTTCCTAATTATGAACCATTTGAATTACTGCATGAAATATTAGCCTTTGCCAGTATTCAGGTTAACATTGAACATAATATTATTACTAGATATACTAAAAGACAACAGACCATATATGATCATCAAAATCAAATTAGAGTTTATTTGCAGTTGCAAAAATTTGATGAAACAATCCAAGAACAATTAGAAACATTTATATTTAATGAGGCACTTCGCTTAGAAAACAGTAATATCATTCTAATTAAAACCCAAGAATTTTTACGTGATAATAGATGGCTAAGACCATCTCTTGATACATTAAGAAGGATCATTGGTACTCAGAAAGAAAAAGCCAAATCCCATATATACCAATCTATTAATAATCAACTTAATCAAACTATTATTGATAATTTGAATGCTTTAATTGCAACAGATGAAGACAAATACTCACAAATAGAATTTTTAAAAACTCCACCAAGTATTGCATCTCCTAAATCTATGCTAATATTAATTGATAAACTCAAGCTAATTAAAGGCGTTGGGGTGCGTATAATAAAAATTAATATAGTTAGCAATAATTATCAACGCTTATTATTTAAGTATGCAAATAGATGTTCGGCTCACAGGCTAAGACAATTGGAAGAAAAACATCGCTATACTGTCTTAGTATGCTTTCTATTGCAAATATATCAAGATACGGTCGATTACGTTATTGATACGCATTTTAAACTTATGGGCAAAGTATATAAAAGTGCTAAAAATGAATTAATTTTAGAATTACATCAGCAGCGTAAGAATATCAATAACTCACTAACTGCATTTAATAAAATTGGCAATACTATACTTGATGATAACATAAAGAACGAGCAATTACGCGAAGCTATATTTAAGAAAATATCAAAAAATGATCTTATGCTGTGCATTAATGGTACTGAAGAAATTATATCAGGCAAATATAGTGATACATTTCATCTGGTTACAAAACGCTATAGTTATTTAAGACAATTTGCCCCTGCCTTATTAGAACATATCGAATTTGAATCAGATGGTAATTCGGACATCATTGAGGCTATTGATACTTTAAAAGAATTGAATGATGATAATAAACGCAAATTACCAGACGATGCACCGACTAATTTTATCCCAAGTAAATTACAAAAAATCATTGAAGTTGATGGGGAAATTAAAAAAGCAGATTGGGAGGTTGCACTCTTAACTCAAATTAGAGACGAAATTAAGGCTGGTAATTTATCAGTAACCAATAGCAAACGTTTTGATAAATTTGATAACTTCTTTATGCCAGATAGCGACTGGCAGAAGAGGAGATCCGATTTTTTTAAAAAAGCAAAACTCCCTGAGAATCCTGATGAGGTTGGTGAGTTTTTAACGCAAAGGCTCAATAATGCTTACGATAATTTCTTGGCTACCGATAAACAAAATTCTTATGCTAAAGTAGAAAATGATAAATGGGTATTATCAGTTGATCCAGCATTAGAATTAACCACGCAAGAAGAAGTAGATTTAAATAAGCTAAAAAATTGGTTATCCAAACATATGGAGCCAATCAAATTACCAGACTTATTGATTGCTGTCGATAATGAATTACATTTAACTAGGCATTTTATGCCACCAAATAAGCAATCGCAACGCGAAGTGGATGATGTTTGTGCAGTTCTTGCTACCATAATGGCACACGGTTGCTTTATTGGCACAGACACAATGGCAAGATTAACTCCTGGTATTAGTTATGGGCAAATTAAACATGTAACCGACTGGTATTTAACCGAAGAAGCACAGCGAAATGCATTGGTTGAAATGGTACACTCTATATCTAATTTAGATATCACTAAAGTATGGGGCAAAGGCAAAACATCAAGTAGTGATGGTCAACGGTTTGAATATCAGCAAAGCGTTCTCAACCAACAATATAGTACAAGATTTGGTGATTTGGCTTTAGAATTTTATACTTTTATGGCAGATAACTACGCACCATTTTATAGTACACCAATGGAATGTACCGATAGAGACGCGCCATACGTACTTGATGGTATACTATATAATGAAACAGAATTATCACTAGATGAGCATTACACCGATACACATGGGTTTACTGAAATTAACTTTGCAGCGTTTGCCATGTATGGTAAAACATTTTCTCCTAGAATAAAAAACGTTAAAACTCAACGAATCTATAAAATTGATACCACTAAAAATTATGGTTCATTATCACCTCTAATTGCAGCCAAAGATAGAATAATTCATATGAATTGGATTATTGATAATTGGGATCGCATGGGTCAATTTTATGCATCTTTAGAAAAAGGTCATGCTACCGCATCAGTTGCTCTAAAAAGGTTGGTAACATTTAATGGCAAGAATCATTTTTATAGAGCAAACCGCGAACTCGGACGGATATTCAAAACAGAAAACATCTTAAACTACATGTCTGATCCATTGCTTCGTAAAAATAGACGTAAAGGCTTATTAAAAGGCGAGCAAATTCACCAACTTGCCAGAAATGTAGCCTATGGAAAACGTGGCAAAGTATCAGCTCGTGATTTATATGAGCAAAAAAATACCTGTAGTTGTTTAACTCTAATCTTATCGTGCATAATCTATTGGCAAGCTAGAGAAATCAAGCGCATAATTGATGAATGTAATCCTGAAGCCGAAAATATCAACCTAAAAATGCTGGAACACATTAGTCCAATTGGATGGGACAATGTTCTATTATATGGTGAATACTTGATTAATAAAAAACTGGTAAAATAAATCCTTATGAGTAATACTAAAATGAAAAAAACATCTAAAACTGAATTGGTAATGACTAACAATCGCTTAGACAAATTATATAATAATATCTCTAAACACATTGATATCGCACGACAACGTATTCAAAATTCAGTGTATACCGAAATGGTAAATGCATATTGGCTAATTGGCAGAGATATAATTATAGAAGAACAAAGCGGGGACAATCGAGCTGAATACGGTAGACATATTATAAAAGAGTTATCAAATCAACTCACTCTTAAATATGGCAAAGGATTTAGTACAACAACGCTTAAGAATGCAAGATACTTTTATTTAACTTACCCAGATACAATTGGGCAGACGCCGTCTGTCCAATTTAAGCAAAGTCTTGGGTGGTCACATTATGAATTAATTATGCGAGTGTCGAGGTCTGAAGCAAGACAATTTTATGAAATCGAAGCCACTGAAAATCATTGGTCTGTTCGTGAATTACGTAGACAAATTGCTAGTTTATTATTCGATAGATTAGCCAAAAGTAGGGATAAGAAAGGTTTATTACAATTAGCATATAAAGGTCAAGAATTAAATGATCCAGTAGATGCAATCAAAGACCCTGTAGTTCTTGAGTTTTTAGATATTCCTGAATCTCATAAAATGGTTGAATCAAAGCTAGAAGAAGCATTAATTAATAATTTACAACATTTCTTATTAGAGCTAGGCAAAGGCTTTGCATTCGTCGCCAGACAAAAACGACTTACATTTGATGGTAAGCACTTCTACACAGATTTGGTCTTTTATTCAATTCCTTTAAAGGCATATTTGATAATAGATTTGAAGACTCATGAGTTAACTCATGCTGATTTAGGGCAAATACTAATGTATGTGAATTATTTTGATCAAGAAATCAAATTGGAAAATGATAACCCCACAATCGGTTTAGTTTTATGTACTAAGAAAAGTAATTCTATGGTTAAATATTGTTTGGGCGAGAAAACTAAACAGATTTTTGCTAGTACCTATCAATTCAACTTACCAACTGTAGAAGAGCTGGAAGCTGAATTGAAAAAAGAACTTGCTGAAATTAAAGAAGAGCTTGAATATAAAAAATCTAAGAATAAGAAATAGTTATGCGATGAAGAATTCCTTAGAGCGGATTTTCGCATCATTCTGCTTGCTACCCTGAATAAAGCTCACAATTATCTACAACATAAAAAGCCTCGCATATAGCGAGGTTTTTTATATTAGAGATTTTGCTATACAGCAGCCCACTCTGGATGGGCATTTTTTGGACCCAATTCATAAGGACCAAACTCATCAACTTGGATTACATCATTTGCATGTTTTGCTGCTGTTTTTAATAATTCCAACTCATCAGCATTTATGATTCCTAGTTCAAGAGCCTTACTTGCAATTTTATGTACACTAGCTTTAGGTAATTTATGAGCCTTAATAGCTTTATGTATTTTATCTTTTATAGGATTAGTTAATAATACATCTTGGAATGCTATTTCCACCCTACCGATTAGATCATCATAACTATTTGGTATATAACACATAGCTTTAAATGCCTTACGTGTATCACTATCACTTTGCAAGTTATGACTAAGTAGTTTTTCTAATTTGTCACTTGGTTTTTTGTATGGTTTGCCATAAGGAAATACTAGAGCTTTTAAAGTACATCCGACATACGACACCCCAAAATTATCCATTACTTCAGATAAGGCAGTTTGGGCACTAAATAAACAGTGTTCTAATACCCACTTAACAAATATTTCATCAGATTTACGTTCTCCATTATCTTTGAAGTATTTCAAGGTAGCACAAGCCATGTATAAATAACTCATAGTATCACCAAGTCTAGCTGAAATACGCTCTTTGAGTTTTAGATTACCACCAATAAAGATAATCGCTGAATTTGAAACAAGAGCAAAAGCACTAGATAAGCGTGTGATTTTCTTATAATAGCTATTAAACCTTGAATTAGAATAACCTTTAGCAAATATTCCTGCTGTAAAAGCATGAAATATTGCTCTTAATTTGGCTTGCATAGCATAACCTACAAACCCAAACATTGCTTTATCAAATTCTTTAAAGCCATTTTCACCCATTAATGATTCGTATATAGTTCTTAAATACGGGTGACACTGCATCATTCCTTGACCATAAATCAATAAATTACGTGTCATTATATTAGCACCCTCAACAGTTATACTAACTGGAGCACCTTGATAAGCACGTGCAAGATAATTGTTTGGCCCCATAATAATAGCGCGTCCGGCATGAATATCCATAGCACCATTTAATACAGTACGCCCATTTTCAGTCAAATGATATTTAGAAATAGCTGATGCAACTGCAGGTTTAATGCCTTCATCCACTGAACCAACAGTAAACTGACGCGTAGCATTCATCATATAAGTTAGCCCACCCATCTTGGCTAATTGGTCCTCAATACCCTCAAAGTTACCAATAGATACCTTAAATTGTTCTCTGATTACTGCGTATGCAGTTGTAGTAACAGTTGACATAAGAGCATTTGCTGTACCACAAGCAGGAAGAGAAATAGATCTACCAATAGATAGACATTCAACTAGCATTCTCCAGCCTTCGCCTGTCATAACCTGACCACCAATAACCCACTCCATCGGAATGAACGCTTCTTTTATACGAATTACCCCATTCATAAACACTTGGTTTAGTGGTAATAAGCGATTACCTATTTCAAGTCCAGGGTGATTATGAGGCAATAATGCACAGGTAATCCCAACTTTTCCAACACCTGAGAGTAAATTATCAGGATCTTCTAGTTTGAATGCAAGCCCTACAAGTGTTGCAATAGGAGCTAGTGTAATATAACGTTTATCTACATTAGTTAGTTTAATACCTAATACTTTTTTACCTTCATGTTCGCCATAACATACAGTACCTTTATCAGGAATAGAAGTAGCATCAGAACCTGCAGTTGGTCCAGTTAGTGCAAAACATGGGATCTCTTTACCAATAGCTAAACGAGGTAAATAATAATCTTTTTGTTCAGTAGTACCGTAGTGATACAATAGTTCCCCTGGCCCTAATGAATTAGGAACCATAACTGTTACAGCACCCGATACTGTTCTTGTTGCGATCTTTAGCACAATTTCTGAGTGGGCAGCGGCAGAAAAACCTTTACCACCATATTCTTTTTTGATTACAAGCCCAAAAAATCCTTTTTCACGAAGGAAATTCCATACTTCAACTGACATATCACCTTCTACATGGGTAACTTGCCACTCATCTATCATACTACATAACTGTGTAGTTTCATTATTTAAAAAGTCTTGTTCTTCTTGTGACAGAGTAAACTTTTTGATATCGTGCAAGCGTTTAAAGTCTGGCATTCCGCTAAATACTTCTTTTTCATACCAAGGATCTCCTGCATCAAGAGCTAATTTTTCAGTCTCAGAAATACTAGGAATAACTTTTTTCGCTACAAAATAAATAGGTTTACTTAATATCCATCTTAATGGCTTAATATTAAAAAATACAACTACACCCAAGTATATAAGACTAAATAGACTAAGCATACCCATAGATATGCTATCTCTAAATAATAAACATGCTACACCAAGATAGATTAGCATTGCTATTGTCCATACCAATAGCCGTGGCATAATATATAAAACTACAACGGTTAATAGTAAAAATCCTAGAACAAATATGGCTGTCATTTAAAAGTTCCTTTTTAATAGTTTATTTAATATTATAACATATATTTAAGATGCAAATTTTTTACTAAGTGCAGCTTTATCAATTTTGCCTACCAAAGTTTTTGGTAACTCTTCAACAATATGAATATGTCTCGGTACTTTATAAGCTGTAAGCACTTTTCTACATTTAGCTATGATATCAGCTTCTTGAAGATGCAATCCTTCTTTAAATACTATAAAAGCTAATACCGCCTCACCACTAGTTTCATCAGTACCCCCTATTACCGCTGACTCCTTAATCTCTTTGAAATTATCAAGTACTGCCTCAATTTCAGCTGGATATACATTAAATCCAGATACAATAACCATTTCACTTTGACGCCCACTGATAAATAATTTACCATGTTCATTAAAATGTCCTAGATCTTTAGAATTAAACCACCCATTTTCATCAAAAGCAGCTTTAGTTTGTTCAATATTATTCCAATATCCACTCATTAGCTGCGGCCCACGAACCCATATTACTCCAGTCTCACCGACTGGTAATTCAGCACCAGTAGTGATATCACGAATTGCAACTTCAGTAGATGGGATAGGATAACCAACAGACCCATCAAATGCTTCACCAATTATATTCATGGTAACAGCAGGAGATGCCTCAGTCATTCCATAGCAGTTACTTGGTACAACATTAGTTATCTCTGACCATTTGTCTGCTACAGATTTTCGTGCTGGCATGCCACCAGCTACACTATATTTAAAATAAGGGAATTTTTGACTAGTAAATTCAGGAGAATTTAGTAAATGATTGTATAATGTATCTAGAGCGCTAAAAACAGTAAATTTACTTTTATTTAGAACTTTTACCATAGCTTTTACATCTCGCGGGTTAGCTATCATAACGTTTTCACTACCAGAGAAGAAGAATGTAAATAAATTAGCAGTTAGAGAAAATATATGATACAAAGGTAGTGCGTCAATAACAACTTCTTTATCTATTGGACCAACTGTTTTTGTCAACCATGGATGAATTTGATCCAAATTTGAAACTATACTACTATGTAGCAGCATAGCACCCTTTGGGCTTCCAGTAGTTGCTCCAGTGTATTGGATAAAAGCTATATCTTTAGATTCGACATTAAATTTACCAATATCAGGAGTAGCTTTATAAACTAAATCCCTAAAATCATGAGCACTGTAATCATAATTTACATTACTACGTTTAATATATTTAATAGCGAAATTAAATATAATTCGTTTATATAAAGGGTACAAATCAGCATATTTGCTTACTATTACGTGTTCTACGCTATGTTTATTATATAGAGTATTTAATTTTGCTGCCATCATATCAAGTACTATTACAACTTTAGCACCTGAGTTTTGAAGTAAAAACTCAATTTCGCTAGCTGTATAAAGTGGGTTAATATTAACAACAATTGCCCCTATTTTGAGGATTGCAAATATCGATAATGGGTACTGGATTAAATTTGGCATTATTACTGCAACTCTATCCCCATGCTTCACACCCAATTCAAGTAGTGATGAAGCTAGGTTATTAACATAGTCGCTTGTTTGTTTATAGTTTATAGTTACACCATCAGCCGTAAAAGCTCTGTTAGTAGCAAATTTTTCACATACATTAACGAATAAATCGTTTATGGTTTGTTTGTCATCAGGAATTGTTTCAGGCATACCTTTAGGGTAGGAATTTAACCAAATTTTGTCCATAATTAGCTTTCTATAAATACTTCAACCAAATATTAATTAACTATTACTAATTTGTTATAACGCCTCAAAAACTCCTGCCGCACCCATACCAGTACCGATACACATTGTTACTAATCCATAACGTTTACCGGTTCTTTTAAGTCCATGAAGTAATTTGGTTGTTAGTACTGCACCAGTTGCACCAAGTGGATGCCCCATAGCAATCGCTCCACCAGTTGGGTTTACAATACTAGTATCAAGTCCCAAATCATGAATAACAGCTAATCCTTGAGCTGCAAAAGCTTCATTTAGTTCAATCCAATCAATATCTTTTAAGCTAAGACCTGCTTGTTTTAGTGCTAAAGGCACTGCCTTAACTGGACCTATTCCCATTATTCGAGCAGGTACTCCAGCTACTGCAAAACTTAAAAATCTACCAATAGGTTTTAGATTGTGTTTTTTTAGATAATCTTCACTTACTAATACAACAGCCGCAGCCCCATCAGTCATTTGAGAGCTATTACCAGCTGTAACTGAGCCTTTTGCTGCAAATGCTGGGCGAAGTTTAGCCAAAGTATCAACTGTAGTATCAGATCTAATACCATCATCTGTATCAACTACTAGTTTTTTTTCAATTATTTTATTAGTTTTTAAGTCAGGCAAATGATGCGTTACTTCAACGGGTATTATTTCATTTTTGAAATAACCATTAGTAGTAGCATTAGCTGCTTTTTGGTTACTATTTGTAGCAAATGTATCTTGGGCTTCGCGACTAATTTTCCATTCATTAGCAACATTTTCAGCCGTAATTCCCATACCAAAAGCAATTGCTAAATTTTCATCTTTTTTAAACACTTCTGGACTAACGCTCCAGTCATTACCACCCATAGGTATCATACTCATAGACTCAACACCACCAGCTACCGCTACTTCATAGTCTCCATTAGCAATTGAGTTAGCTGCTATAGCAATAGAGTTTAACCCCGAACTACAATAACGATTCACAGTAAGCCCTGGAACACTATCGGGAAGTCCAGCTAAAAGTGATGCTACTCTAGCGATATTAGTACCTTGTTCGGCTTCAGGGAAAGCACAACCAATAATTACATCTCCAATATCTTTGGGATCAACTTTTGATATTGCAACTGTTTTTTTTAGAATTTCTGCTAATAAATCATCTGGTCTAGTTTTACTAAATCCGCCCTTTTTAGCTTTAGTTAGTGCTGATCTTTGGGCTGCAACAATATATACAGGTTTGTTCATTTTTTAAATCCTTGTCTAATTAATTACGTAATGGTTTGCCTTTTTCTAGCATATGAGTAATTCTATCTGCTGTTTTTTCACTAGTTGCTAGCTCAGCAAATTTGGATTTTTCAATTTCTAAAACCCAGTCTTCACTAACTACAGAACCTTTCTCAATTTCATCACCACACATTACTTTTGCAATATTACGCGCTATAAATAAATCATGCTCTGATATTTGACCGCCTGCAAACATATTAGCTAATAATCCATTAACTGTTGCAATACCTTGTTCACCAAACACTTCAAATACTGGGGCTACAGGTGGACGAAACCCTGATACAGCTAGATATTTTGCCTTTTCTTTAGCAATCATCAGAATCTCACGACTATTCATAACTACAGTATCTGAATCACGTAAAAAACCCATTTCTTGAGCTTCACGAGCAGATCCTGCAACTTTAGCAAGAGCTAAGTTTTTATAACGGTTTTCAAAGTCTTTCCAAGGATCAATAGCACATGATGCACGATACGCCATTTCGGTAGTACCGCCCCACCCTGGTAGTAACCCAACTCCAGCTTCAATAAGACCGATGTACGACTCAAGAGCTGCGACAACTCCATGACAATGAAGTAAAACTTCACAGCCACCACCAAAAGCAAAACCTTTAACTGCAGCTATTATTGGTATTTTACTATAGCGAATTTTTCGAACAATAACTTCATGTCCGCGGCTAATTATCTCATCAACTCCCTTTTGGCCATTCATCATAATCGAAAAGCCAAACTCTTCTAGATTAGCTCCAGCTGAGAAGATATCTTTTTCCTGCCAAATTACCATTGAAGAGCATTTATCAGTTGCTACATCAATAGCAGCTTCAATACCATTTAAAACATCCATATTAATAGTACACATTTTAGTTTTAAATGACAACACACCAACATTATCCCCAGTATGCCATAGTTTTACACCATCATTTTCATATAATACATGTACTGGAACATTAGTTTTTTCGTTTAGTACTAGATCAGGGAATAATTGACGCTCATAAACAGGTAACATTTGTCTAGTTACAAAACTATTAGATTTAACTTCATAATATTTATTATCTAGATAAACACCATCTTTATTATTAAATACCCAAGTAGGAAGAGGTACTTTACCTAGACTTAATCCTTTGTCAATATCATCTTTTATCCAATTAGCTATTTTAGACCATCCAGCTTGTTGCCAAATTTCAAAAACACCCTCTTTCCAGCCAAATCCCCAACGAATTGCCAAATCTATATCACGTGGCGAATCTGCAATCTCTCCAAGTAGGACACTTGCATAATGAAATACATCACGGAAACATGCCCATAAAAACTGAGCCTCTGGTGAATTTGATGCTTTTAGTTGATCAAATTTCGTTGCCCAATCTTTACCTCTTAAAATACCTACTACATCTTTGTCAGCTTTTTTATCAGCCAAACGATACGTACCTGTTGATAAATCAATTACTTTAATACCTTCTTTATCTTTAGTAAATACTCCAGCTTTAGTCTTAGAGCCAAGAGCACCTTTTTCTATTAAGGTAGTAATCCATTTTGGTATCTCATAAGCATTTTCAAATCCATCATGACACGACTTTGTCATAGTATCAACTACATGAGCAAAAGTATCAAGGCCAACTACATCCGCGGTTCTAAAGGTAGCACTTTTTGCTCTACCTAAGTCTTTACCTGTTAGTGTATCTACAACTTCAAATGGAATATTGAATTTTAGAGCATTGATACACGTAGATAACATAGAAAACACACCAACACGATTTGCGATAAAATTTGGTGTATCTTTCGCACGAATTACACTCTTACCAATATTAGTTACTAAAAAAGTTTCCAAATCTGGAAGAACATGACTATCAGTTCCTTTATGTGGTATAAGCTCTACTAATGGCATATAGCGTGGTGGGTTAAAGAAATGTACCCCACAAAAGCGTGAACGAAGTTTCTCTGGTAAACTAAGAGCTAAAGACTCGATACTAAGCCCTGAAGTATTTGAAGCTAGAATAGTAGTTGCACCAACATATGGGGCAATTTTTGCGTATAGCGCTTCTTTCCAGTCAAGTCTTTCAGCAATAGCTTCAACAATCAAATCGCAACCAGATATTAGTTCTAGATTGTCATCATAATTAGCTAAAGTGATATATTTTAGAGTATGAATACCAGATAGAGGCTTTGGATTCATTTTTTGTAAACCTGCTACGGACTTATTGAGAATTTCATTGGCTTGACCTGATTTGGATTTTAAATCAAATAGTACTACAGGTAAACCTGCGTTAGCAAAATGAGCTGCAATTTGAGCTCCCATTACACCGGCACCTAGGACGGCAACCTTTTTTACATAAATATTATTACGCATAAATACCTCAAAAAAGTAAATTCAAAAAGGATTGTATCAAAATAATAAAGTAGAGCTCAAGCTGCACTGCAATATAAATGCAGCTTGAATAAGAAAAGGATTAGGATTTGTTTAGTTTTTTATTGTTTTCACGATTAGCACGACGAAGCGTAACATGCTTATTCACATACCACTGTTGTGACATAGATAACACATTGTTTACTAACCAATATAGTACCAAACCTGCAGGAAAGAAGAAAAACATCACGCTAAATGCTACAGGCATTATCTTCATCATTTTAGCCTGCACTGGGTCTGATGGTGGTGGATTTAGAAATGTTTGTAAAAACATAGTTCCAGCCAAAATAATAGGTAGTATATAATAAGGATCAGGTGTACTTAGGTCATGAATCCATAAGAATCCTGCGTTACGAAGTTCTACGGATGACAATAAAGCCCAATACAAACCAATGAATACTGGAATTTGCAGTATCATAGGCAGACAACCACCAATTGGATTTACTTTTTCTGTTTTGTAGAGCTGCATCATTGAAGCCTGAAGTTTGGCTTTATCATCCCCATTTTGTTTCTTAAGTTGTTCAATTTTGGGAGCTAGAGCCTTCATTTTAGCCATAGAAATGTAACTTGCACGAGTAAGTGGATAAAGTACCAATTTAACTGTAAGAGTTAGAAGTATAATAGCATAACCCCAATTATGTACAAATTCAAACAATTTAACTAGAAGCCAAAATAATGGAGTTGCAAAAATATATACCCAGCCATAATCTTTGGTTAATTCTAAATGAGGTGCTGCATTAGTTAATACATTATAAGCTTCTGGACCTACAAATAAAGGCACGGCTAGACTAAATGTTGAGTTTGCGGCTATTGTAGGTAAATCAGTTAATAGCCCAGCAGATACTAGGTTATTACCCATAGGCTTGAAGCTTAGACGGCAATTAATACCATTAGCACATACTGCTTGATGATTATTAGCATCTAATAGCCATAGAGTTGCAAAATAATGCTGAATAAACCCAACCCAACCATTATTTGTATTTTCAGGATAACTCACATCACCTTTATTTACATTACTAAATTTAAGAGTTTGGAATTTACTATCAGAAGTATAATAAGCAGGACCTGTAAAGGTACGAACAAATTTGGTCTCACCTTCTGGTGCTGCTTCATCTCTTAAGATACTCCAATAAGCAGAAACTCCAGATAAAGGATTGCCACTTGAGTTTATAATTTGATAACCGATATCAACTATATAACTATTACGATTGAATGTATATGTTTTGATTACATCAACACCATTATCACTTGATTTGAGACTAACCGTTATGCTATTTTGATTGGGATTAAGTACATAGTTAGACTGATCGCTACTAAATATAGTGTGATGGTTCGGTAATTTTAGACCAGTATTACTTACTAAACCAGTTTGGGCGATAAAAGTTCTATCATTATTTTGCATAAGAAGTTTATAAGGTTCTTTTACATTATCTTGACTACCATGAGTTAGTAGGTCTACATCACGTAAATCACCACCAACCGTACTAATCTGAGCTTGAATTACATTTGTAGTAACAGTTATTAGTTTATCTTCGGTTACTTTATTAATTGCTTCAGATGTGATTTGATTAGATGAAGATGCATTTGCTACTGTTGTAGCTACTGCTGTTTGTGGAGTATTTGGTGTTTCTGGGCTAATATATTTTTCCCACAAAAACAAAAGTCCAAGAGATAAGATAATAAAAATAACGAGTCTACGCGAGTCCATACACTTCCTGTTTATCTAAAAAATTATATTATGGTACCGGATCATAACCACTGCCCCCAAAAGGGTGACAACGTAAGATACGCCTTAAGGATAAATAAAATCCCCTTATTATACCATACTTATTAATCGCTACTATAGCATAGGCTGAACAAGTTGGATCATAGCGACAGTTTGCTCGAAGATATGGACTGATAAGTATTTGATATAGGCGAATGATAGATATGGAGATTTTTTTTAACATAACTATTCTTTTTTGAGTTCAATATTCAAATCAGTAGTATGTCCTTTAGAATCAGGCTTTAAGAATTTTTCGGTTAATTTAATAAACTCTTCCTGCACCTTCACAAAATCATCTGGAGTAAAAAATTTATTAATTCTAAATATAACATCAAAGCCATTCCATTTTGGTTGTTCTAGACGAAACAACTCTCGAATGACACGCTTTATATAATTACGTTTATTTGCGCGTTTATGGTTTTTTTTGCTAACTATAAGCCCAAGGCGTGAATGTGCTAGACCGTTAGCTTTATAATGAATTTTAAGCCATTGACCATATCTTGTCTTACGTAAAATAAAAACGGATGAAAAGTCATCCGCTTTATTTAGTCTAAGCTCTTTTGTATAAGCATACACGTTTAACAATCTTAAACAGCTAGCTTGCTTCTACCTTTAGCACGACGTGCGTTGATAATATTGCGGCCAGCTTTTGTGCTCATTCTAACACGAAAACCATGGGTACGGCTACGTTTAGTAAGTGATGGTTGAAAAGTACGTTTCATTTAATATTCCCTTGTAAAATCATATCATAGGTCAATATTCTATCATACATACCCCACATAAGTAAAGCTAAAACCCAAATAAATTAGTATAAAGTGATATAATAACCACTTAAATATTATGGGAATTAGTCAATATGCGTAGCAAAGTTAAAAAACTATACAATCTATATACTGCCGAAGAACTTAAAGAACAGCTTTATAACGAAGACTTTTCAAGGACTACTGTATCATTTTATCATTATTTTCCTATTTCAGAGCCAGTAGAACTTAGAAACTCGATGTATGAACGTTTATTTGAATTAAAAATATTTGGACGCATCTATCTAGCACATGAAGGTATCAATGCCCAAATAAGTATACCTAGTCATAATTTTGACGAATTCCGTAATTACTTATATAGTATTGATGCTCTTAATGGTATTAGACTTAATATTGCAGTAGATGATGATGGTAAATCATTTTGGGTACTGAAGATTAAGGTAAGAGACAAAGTTGTTGCTGATGGTATCACTGACCCTAGTTTTAGTATTGAAAATCGTGGGCGTTATGTGAATGCTAAAGAATTTAATGAACTAAGCAAAGACCCTGATGTAGTTGTTATTGATATGCGTAATCATTATGAATATGAAGTGGGACATTTTAGTAATGCAATAGAAATCCCAAGTGATACTTTTCGTGAGCAACTACCAATGGCTGCCCAAATGATGTCTGAAAACAAGGACAAAAATATCATTATGTACTGTACTGGTGGAATAAGGTGCGAAAAAGCTAGTGCGTATATGCTCCATCAAGGATTTAAAAATGTATTTCACCTAGAAGGTGGGATTATAAACTATGCTAATCAAGTAAAAGAACAGGGACTAGAAAATAAATTCTTGGGCAAAAACTTTGTTTTTGATAATAGACTTGGTGAAACGATTGGGGACGAGATAATATCCAACTGTCACCAATGTGGCAAACCTTGTGATACGCACGTTAATTGTGCAAACTCTGGTTGTCATTTATTATTTATTCAATGTAGTGAATGTTGTACACAATACGAACAATGCTGTAGTGACGAATGTCAACGAGTCATCCACTTAAGTGACGAAGAGCAGAAAGCTCTTAGAAGCGGAATAGTAAAAGGCGCTAATGTATTTAACAAATCCAAATCGCACCTAAAAACCTGAGGCTGGATAGTAGGTTAAATTTGCGTCTAGACCTATTATAGAAGGTTTCTAAAATTTCCAGATGAAACTTTTTCGTTTTAGCTAATTTATTACTAAGTTCTATATCCTATAACTTGAGAATAATCCTAAGGGTTATTTTTTTACCTATTTTAGCTTGGTTATATTGCTTAAAAATTAGTCAATTTTATATAACTCAAAAGCCGAAATATCTATTAAGATAATTCGGCTTTGAAAAACGCTAATATTCAGTGACAACTAATTAAAATTCCGGACAGGCTATTAATAGTTTGCTGTCAAATTCAACATCTAATTCTTTTACCGATTCAACTACGCTGCATAACATAAATTTAAGCATCCAGTAAAGATGGGGTGCGTGGAACGCTTACGGTACAACAAACAAATCCAAGTCACTCGCCGTCTCTACATACTCATCCACTCCTCCGCCACGAAAATATCCGCTAGCTACGTCAAACGTCCAGAATTCAGTATCTCCTTCATCCTCAGGCCAATGGCCTGGAGTAAAACTAAATATCTTTAGGTTAGTTCCAGCCGGGAATCCTTTTCCTAACCTCAATAAGGTTTCCTTGTCTCTTACTTGCATATAACGAATACGGTCAAAATCTTCAATGCCATGAAAATCACAACTACGCAACCATTCGAGCTCACGTAAATTTATCCACCCCGTCTCATCATCAAAATCCTCGTGATCGTCAGCAGATAGTATATTTCTAATAGCATCATGGTTTTCTTGCGAAAATTCACCAAATACAATAGTATCTCCGTCCTCAATAGCATCAGTATCTAACAACATATCCATTCCCCTTAGAATATTAATATAGTATGGTGGAGTACTAGAAGAATATAACCTTTTGGCAGCACCAATATCTTTTAAGGTTCCATTTATTCTTATAGCTGCTCCACTAGTATCAATAAGCTTATAACTTGGTAATGGCTTATTTTGTATTTTGTATTTTGTATTTCGATTTACCATTTTACCAGCAGCAGCATCCTCAGATGCAGCTGCAGCTGAGGATGCTGCTTCTTCTGCTGCAGTTGCAGCACTAGTGGCAACTCCTTCAGTCATTGCTGCTTCAACCATTTCCGAAACTATCAATCCTATGAA
>CANFGS010000027.1 GCA_947446595.1 Neisseriaceae bacterium
TGCTCCGATAATTGAATGTCTTGCTTTATTGATGTTGCAATATATCTTAAATTAATTGGTTGACCTGTAATTCTATACATAAAAAATCTCCTAAAATAATTAATAGTTATTTTATCAAGATTTTCCAGTATCTATTCTAGCTTTTACACAAACATAAATGCCATAAGGCACCCCCAAAAAAATATTTAAAAATAAAGAAGGTTACTTTCATTATTGTAAGGGTTACATGATATAATTACGTGATTATCATAGAAGGGTTGTTATGTTACTAATAAATAGAAGTGTTGAAATAAAATCGAGCTTAGAATGGATAAAAGCAAGTTTTGCTATTTTTCGTGAGAAACCATTACAGTTTATAGTTTTAGGTATTTTTAGTACTTTAGTATCCCTGCTCCCATTATTTGGGGCTTTTATGGCGCCATTGTTTATAGTTAGATTTGCGGTTATTACCCAAAAAATAGAACAAAATGAGCCGGTGTTATTTAGTACAATTTTTGATGACTTTTTTGCTAATCGTCAAGTTATAAGACTTGCATTAGTTAATTTTGCGATTACTGCTGTTATTCTTGTGTCTCAGTATATTTTAGAACATGTATTTAAATTAAATGGTGGTGATATAAAATCGTCCCCATTTTCGCTACTGGAGCTGATATTTTTTATCCCATCTTTGATTTTACAGATGGCTTTATGGTTATCGCCATTAATTTGCTTATTTAATCCAAATGTAGAGCCATTACCCGCTATGGTGATGAGTATCAAAGCCTGTGGGTTTAATATAGTAACTTTGCTAGTTTATTCAATATTAGTAATTTTCTTTAGTATTATTGCTATTTTACCGATTGGCCTAGGGCTTTTAGTATGGTTGCCAATGATGAATATTATTACTTATTTTATCTATAGAAGTATTTTTATTATTAATAATTAGATGGCAAGGCATTACCATGCCATCTAATTTATTATTAGAAGTTATATTGACCACCAACCATTAACATATTTGGATTTGGTCCAGTAACAGTATAGTCTTCTACGTGCAATGACCAAGACTTGGATAGATTGAACTGCGCTCCAACACCGACGAGCAGCCCAACATTTGATCCGTAGTAGCTTGGGTTGCCACAACCATTGCAGCCACTCCAAGATGACGTATAATTATTAAATCCAAGACCAAGCTTACCATATAAATCAAACTCTGAAGTTAATGGCAAAACCCCTTTTACAGCTGCATCAATCATATAATAGCTAGTAGAATATGAGCTGCCACCACCATAATTATATGAATAGCCTGGGCTATATGTTAGGCCACCCTCAGCCCCAATATATTTACTAAACATATTACCCGCATTAGCATTTAATGATACAGCATTCCAAGATGTATTTAAACCAATATTTGCATCAACATAAGTCTCAGCAAATGCGGCTATACTTGTGCCAGAAAGTATAAATAAAAGTAGTTTTTTCATGAAATTCCTTATTAAATAAATTTATAAACCCTAATTATATATTATCGTTTATACTACTTTAAACTTAATTCTTAGGTATTGCTAGTTTATCTAATAACTCAGTTTTACTAAGAGTTGCAGTACCGACTTTACCAACTACTATACCCGCAGCAATATTAGCTAAAAGTACTGCATTTTCAATTTCAATATCATTAGCAAGCATAAGTGCTAGAGTTGCAATAACAGTATCTCCTGCACCTGATACATCATATACTTCCTGAGCAACTGTTGGGTAACTAGTAACACCTTTAGCACTAAATAAGCTCATACCTTCTTCACTACGAGTAACTAGTAAGTGTTCAAGTTTTAGATCTTGCTTTAGTTTCAGAGCTTTAGCTTGTAATTCTTCTTCACTATTCCAGTCACCAACCGCATCGCGTAATTCGCTTTTGTTTGGAGTTAATAAAGTGGAATTGGTGTATTTTGAATAATCACTGCCTTTAGGGTCAATTAAAATACGTTTATTATGTTTATTAGCTATTTCTACCATCTTTGAGGTGTGAGTTAGCCCACCTTTGCCGTAATCAGATAAAATCACCACATCATAATCATCTATTATTGCACAGTATGCATCCAGTACTTCGGCTAGAATTTCATGTGATGGCTTTTCTTCAAAATCAATCCGAATAAGCTGTTGATTACGAGCTAATACTCGAAGTTTAACTATAGTACTTATAGTTTCATCAACTTTAAGCATAGAGTTAATCCCGTATTGTTTAAGTACATTCTCTAAATCTACTGCAGCTCCATCATTACCAACTACTGATAATAGCGTTACATTACCACCAAGCGTTGCTATATTCCTTGCTACGTTAGCAGCACCACCAGGGCGGTCTTCAGTTTTACCAATTTTGGCTATAGGAACAGGCGCTTCAGGTGATATTCGTTGCACTTCACCAAACCAGTATTTATCAAGCATTACATCACCAACAACCAATACTCGGTTTTGGTCTAATGAACCTTTTATTTTATTAATTAGTGCTTGTGATAAGTGCATATTAGCATCTCCGAGAATATAAAATAAGTAATGCATTATTATACATTATTAATAACCAGTTATCGGTATAACTGTTATTCTTGTTAAAGATAATAATATAGTTTATTATCATACATACCTAAGAGCACCAAAACAAAACCCTACTTGTGAGAGATTAAATTGCTCTATACAAGATGAATTTATGATTACTAACTTGAACTATTTCATATTTTAGATATGATTTATACAATATGTCTTCTAGCTTTTACTGTACTCTAATTAACTTCCAATACTGTTCTGATTTAGTAGTATATGCTGCACAATTATCCCAAATCAAAGGAGCATTATTGTTACTCCCATTACGTCCCGAAACACACCCCCCATTTATTTTTATTTGAACTAGAATACCTGTATCTGGAATTGTTGCCTGTGAAGTTAGAATATTAATTGATTGTGCAGTGCTACCGTTACAACCATACTGGTTAATTGATGAACCAACAGTACCATTATTATTACTTAAATCAATACATAAACCTGAGCTTCCAACCAATTTGAAATTATATACACCCTTATTACCTGTGATATAAAACTCTTGACTAAGCAATATTGATGGACTTTGTATTAAAGTGAATGCTATAGGAGTAGATATATTTGGAAAAGCCGATGTAAACAAAGAATAGCCATTATTTATGCCCATGTTTTGCAGGATATATATTCCAGATGGTTTATAACTACTATTTACAGTAACATTAAACTTAGCTATTACTTGATTAGTGGTGCCTGCTCCATAGGTAGCTGTAACAACTGCAGTTCCGTTTTTTGACAGTGAGGTTAAAGTTCCCGGGAGAGGAGAGGTTGGAACAAGTGATGGTCTTGCTGCAACAACATATACCACGGTTGGGTCTGATGAGCTAAAGGTAAGAGATGGATCATATGCAATTGGAATAGTTAACCCAGTTGAATAAATTAAATTTAATAATAAATTTTGCGACTCATTAAACTTCATCATAACTGGATTTGGAGTAATGGTAATTGCTTGAACAACACTTTCTATAGCATTGTATTGGATCTGTACAGTAGGTGTGTTATAGCTTTGTGGGCCATTATTGTAATAGCTTCCCCCAGCTTGTATATTTAATTGATTAGTAGCACTAGTAGTTGCTACTATTGGGGTATAATTCACAATTAAGTTACATGTGCCTCCAGGCTCCAATGACGTATTACCAGATAAATTACAAGTAGAATCATTACTGTAAGCAAATTGTGAAGGGAGTTTTATGAATTTTATATTATTAACTCTCGTTTCCCCTTTATTTTTTAATGAAATAGAATAAGACCGCGTACTATTAGTGAGAGTATTCGTAAAATTACTTTGCGCTTGCGGCTCTATACTTAAGAATGGTGTTTTAGATGGAGCAGTATATATAACGTTAAAGTACAAATTACGTTTTGGATCTGTAGATAAATTGCCGTCATCATAAGATAATGTTATGGATTCTTGAGAGCTGATTGTAGAGTTAGCTGTAATAGCAAAAGTACACCCACTTTGTGGGTTTATTTGAGTGCAATTATTTGTAGGTATAGACAATGCTGAATTAGGTTGTACAGATATTTTTAGATTACTGATAATTGCAGATCCATTGTTTAGCAGGGTAATTGTTTTTGAGACACTGCCGTTAGCTGATTCTATAACAATATTAGTGCTTGAAACTAATAGGTTACCACTTAAGGTCTTATTAACCGTAATGGGTACGTTCAATAAATATGAGCTATTTCCTTTTGTTGAGACTTTTTTGGATTGATCAACAAATGCTAATTCTACTTTTATATTGCCTTGGATGCTTTCAGCTTCTTTTACATCAGTAACTTTAATATATAAATTACACAAAGTTCCTGCAGGATACGAAGATAGTTCATTATTGCCAGGGCAGTCAATTCTAGGGGTAAATACGCTATTATTATCTGTTGTTGCAACTAGTTTTATACTAGTTGTCTTAGTTAATTGAAATGGTATGGTTATGCTAGTGGAGTTACCTAATTGGTTATTTAAATTAGTATTAGGTATAGAATAACGTACCCCATTAATATCTGGTATTGAATTAGAAAACTCAACTATACTTATTAGGGGGAATAGCTTACCACTACTACTATATGTAAGATTGAGAATATATTCAAATTCACTTTCATTTTGTGCTGAGACAATTATATCACAGTCACTTTGTGCATTAATATTGTGACACTGAGATGTGTCTACTGGGCTATTATATTCGGATGCCGAATGTGGAGCATCATTAATACCATTTTGTATTATTGAGTAAGTAGCACTAGTTAGTCTAATAGATTTATCTAAATTATTGGTGATTTTAATTGAAGATTTCCCACTGGAGCCATTCCCTGTTGGAATAATACCAATATGTCCCATGCTCACAGAAGCAGTCATATCATTTGTAGAGTTCATAGATTGGTTAGAACTTCCTGCTTGACAAGCTATAATAATCATACATATAAAACATAGAATAAAAAACTTAATAATCTTCACTATTATATCCTTTGATTGTAAATATTCATAATAAAATTTATAAATTTACCTGTATAGGTGAGCTTTAGATTTGTTATGAGTTCTGCTAGACCTTGAAGTTTACACTTTCGGTTTAGCAGAACTGCCATACAAGTATAATAAATAGTATTATACTAAGCTAAGACTTAGTATTATTGCACTGTAAAACTAGCTTGTTGAATCATACTATTACTTTGAGAAGGTGTTAAACCCAGAGGTGTTACCCAGTAAGAGAAATTATAAGTATCTCCTATACTAATACCAGAAATCGTTATTTTACAATTACCACTACCACTAGCTATAATACACGTTCTCGTAGTAATGCCAATACCAATTAGGCTAGTGCTTGGAATAGTAATAATTACTCCAGGGGTTGTACTAGTGAAGATGTAATCTGAGGTAGTATTAAGAGGGAAGGTAACTGCCTGAGGAGTGGTAACTGATGCAAATTGGCTAGTATTTACATAAATAAAACTATATGTAGTACCATTGCTCTCGTAGGTTGGGTTGTTTTGTGAAACGAAACCAGATGATGGATCAATGTAACTAAATCCCGGTATTTGAAACCCTAAAGACCACATGGTTTGCAGATAATTAAATATATTTGGATCTGCAGCAGCAAATTTAATAGTACAGCTATTGCTTGGAGCTAAGTTGGATATGTTATTACCGGTGCATGGTGCTGGTGAACCGCTTTCTACTATATACCATCCAAGTGGTAAGCTGTTTGTAGCTACATTAAAATTATTTGCATTTCCAGTTCCAAAGTTTGTATATGTAATAGATACAGTCAATTGTTTATTTGGGGCGTTAATATATTGATAAGATGATGCAAAACTACTTCCATTACCACTGCTACTACCAGTAACCGTTAAATTACTGACTTTTATATTTACTCCCTGTGAACTAGATAGTGATAAATCCGAATATGTTGAGATCAATTTAGTTGTGCTATTTGGTTTGTAACCAATAGCTATTTTCGTGCTTGTTGTAGTTACACTAGAAGTGGGGCCATATTGAAGATTTATAACACACGATTCTCCAATATCTAATGAAGTACCCAAACTACAAGCTTTTATTGATGTAGGGTTTGATGATGTTGTTATATTAGATATATTAAGAGCATTGCCTGGAAGTGTTAAGCTTTCAATAGCAGTTGGCTGAGAACCTGCGTTTGTAACTGTATAAAGTTGAGTTATAAAGTCAGTACTATTAGCCAAAATAGATAAAGCTACATAATTTGGTGATATATTTACAGACGCATTTCCAGGGATGGCGCTATAAGGGATTGATACACTAGAGGTTATCGATTGGGGTTTAGAAGCATTATTCGTCCAGGTTGCGTTTACCCCAAAGGATAGATTAGTTATAGAAGTAGTAGCATTTATTGGGGTGTAATAAATTATGAAATTACAAGCTTTATTGGCCGCTAGCGTACGATTGGTAATACAGGTACTCGTGCTTTCGAATGAAAAGCTACTGCCGGGGGGGAAAGAGGTATAAGCTGAAATTGACTCTTCAGCATTACCTGAGTTAGTAACCAATATGTTCAAAGTTTGTGTTGTATTTATTAGAGTATTTATCAAGCTATTCTGCGTGTTAATAATCAATGTAGGAGAGGCTGCATTTACCTCCTGATATATAGCAGTAAAAGTTACCGGATTGCCAGGTTTTCCATTAGTACTGTTGTAGGTTATCTGTATTGAATTCTGTGCAAAAACACTAGACTTAGCGCCAATTGTAAAAGAACAGCTAGTATCCTTTGATAATATGGTAGGACATTTATTTGTGGCAACAGTAAATGGTGATGCAATACCATCCATGCTAGTAGTGATTTTAATATTAGAAACATCGCCATTTCCATTATTTCGAATCACTACTACTTGGCTAGGATTGCTTTCAGTTATGGTTATACTAGGAGTAGATATTACAAGATTACCCATACTTTCTCGTAAAGCAATAAGTGGTATGTTTAAATCATATGAAGAAGTTGCTTTAAGGTTAGTAGATGCTTTTGGTATAAGCTGTAATTTTAATTGAGCATTTAATACAGAAGAGTCACTAGTTCCATTTGTTTGCACAGATATATTACAAAATTCATTAGATTCAAATTTTTTGCTTGGGCCGCAATCAATCAAAGTCTCAAACTCTCCTGGAGGGGTTATTGTTGCTGCAATTGATTCAAAAGATGTGGTTAATTGTATTGGGGTAATTAAGCTACTACGATAACCCATCTCACTAATGATCTCATTATTTTGTGTCGAATAACGTACTCCCTTAAAATTTGGAATTGATTGTGAAAAACTAATTATGTTTGTGGTTAGATATATAACTTTAGTTTTGGTATCTTCATACTCAAGCTTGAGTTCATAGGATCCATTTAGATCATTTGGTGGTTGCATTACAGTTATAGGGCAACTTCCCCCTTTTTGAATGGTTCTACAGTTACCAAGCTTAGCAAGACTTGTGGAGCTTGTAGCATCTATTCCAGGGTGTATATCATTGCCTTCCAATAAATCATAAGTCGCTGTTTTTAGAGTAATTGAATTACTAAGATTATTTTCAACATTAACAAATGATGTAGCTTTATAGCCTTGACCTGTTGGAATTGTTGTTATACTTCCAAGATGTACATCATTTGATTTTACTGATACTGCGCCTTGGTTAGAGTTGCTCCCTTTCGCAGAGCTACCAGCAGTAGAAGAACCACCTCCACACGATGCTAATAAAACCATAGATATAGCGAGTATGCTAACCTTATGAAATATATTCATTTATATCACCTTTATAAAATATCTAGTTTAAGTATGTACTATGTTAAAAATATAACTTTATACAAGCCGATGTCCGCATTGTACCTGAAAATAATTTCAAAATGCAAGTTTTATACATATTATTAGCAAATTGTCAATACCAAATTTTAGCGCTTAAGCTCAAAGCGCGTAATTATCAGTAAATTACGCAGAAATTATCTAAATTAATTTGCAGTTTGAAATTATTTTCAGGTACAATGCAGTCATGTAAAAATTGTTGTGGTCTTGTGAATTTGATGAAATAGTCAGCCGTGGTAGTCTTGCTTAGATGGGTAACAAATTTACTACACATTAAATATAAATTGGTATTTTAAAGATACAGCAAGTACTCAGCGTGAAATTAAGGTATTTGTTTAAAAGCATAGTACCTTACAAAAAAATTGCAATTTAGCTGCAATATATTGTATTATTTCGTTTTTTCGAGGAACAAAATATGCAACAAACTGCAGCTAAAACCAGTAAAATCATCAATTTATTCATCAAAGAGCTTGGTAAACCTAAGCAAAAAAACATAACTGCTGCAGTTACCGCTCTCATTAAACAAGAAAAACCTACTTTAATCTAGAAAGCACTCATCTCATGAAACAACAAAGAGTTCACAATCTAATTTATTTAACTGATGTTACGCAGCACAAGCTAGATTTTCAAATTTAGCGTGCTGCAACTTAACCAATTCTAACTCTTTAAGTGCGGATTTTGCCGCGTTGATTAATAATTTACCCCTCATGGCAAAATGATTTAGTTTTGAACTAAATTTGTATTTTTCCAATTTAATGTAAGACAAGATTGAAGCAAATACGTGAGCAGATTGAGTTTGTATAGTTCTTGTTGGCGATTTTGTCATACTCGTATTTTGCTTAAAGCTTTTATGGTATTCCTCAACACTCCACCGTTTTTTGTAGATGTTGGTGAAATCATCACTGGTTAAATTCAAGTTATTTGATGCAAGATATCGTACACCAGTTGAGCCGTCTTTGTTTTTAAAGACTTGTTTGATTAAAAGTATTTCAAGTTCAACATCTTTTAACCAAACTTTAGTTGGTGTCCATTCTTGCAGTTCTAAGTTATTGATATTATTCCAGTGACCTTTGTTTCGATCGCCGATTGTTGCTAAACGGTTAGTTTTGAGATCGAAAATAAAGTATTTCTCTTTTCCATTGATGAATTTCATGTTTTCACTAGATGAAAACCATGAATCAGCCAAAACATAGCTAAATAGGACGTTATTTTTTATAGCTTGAGCTATTTGGGCTCGCATTAGTTCATTTTTAGTTACATGATTCTTAAGCTTAATTTTTTTGCTTTCAATATCACAGCTAAATTCTGGTTTGCTAATAATATCGAAAGCTATTGGTATTCTGAGTGGTTGCTCACCAGACTGAGTATGTAAGAAGGTTGTTAACATGTTAATTCCTTTAACATTGCGACCTTGGCAATGATCATAGTGCCAACAATTTATAGCATTCTCATCTGTATAGGGTTTATGTATGATGCTATCATCAAATATTAGACAGGCATCTTTGCTTTCGTGTTGCCTAACTAACGACTTGACCATTTTCCATAACCTCTTGTTATTGCACTCAAGATTAGCCAACATTCTAGTAACTTGGTCATGTGTAACTTCATTGTCAACTATTTTCGACAAATTTGTAGCAGTTGCTAAACCAAGCGATACTTGTAAATAATCTGTGTAAAGTTCAAATATGTTTATCATGGCGACTCGTCTTAATAATTGCAGTAGGCATTATTTTACACAATCGCACAAGGTGAGTGCGTAACATCAGTTATTTAATGACGATTGCTTATTCCATATTTTGTAAACTTGGATTTATTGCCACCAAAATAAAAAATATTAAACTTAAAAAAATGAAAGAAACCAATAAATATCGATATACTCCAGAGTTTAGTCTATTTAATTTAGGCTTTAACTTGTTAAAGAACTTATTTGATAATTTTTTATGCGATAGTGCCGTCGTTACACGACAGCTCTATCATATACTAAACTATACGCCAGAAATCACTGTTCCTAAGCGATTACGCATACACAGTATTATATCAAATTTTTAAAAACTGTAAGGTACTATGGTTTAAAAGGTTAATGGTGAATCATAATATTCTAATTTATCATTAAATTAAAATCTTATGACCTAGTTTTAAGTGCACTTTTGTTCAGCTTTAGCAATATAAAGCTGACACGTTAATAAAGGAAGAAATCGTGCAAAATTTTAAATTAAAAAGTTTTTTAGGTTCTATTGTAGTTTTAGGTGGGGCGCTATTATAAGCCTGTAGTGCGAGTGGTGGGAGTGGTAGTACACTAAAATCAATACCAGGAGGAGTATTAGGTGGATTATCTATTACCCGGTTATTAGAATCAGCTCCTTTATTTAGCTGTGTAGCAGATATTTCCAATACTGAATCTCCGACTCTATGTGGCTGTCTGAATCAAAACGATTACAGGGGCTTAACATGGTATGCTGATGGAAGTCAGACTGGTGAATGGACAAATTGGTGTTCAGGTTCAGGTGGTGCGGAATCAGATCCAAGGTGTACTGCTTTTAACAGTAGTACCCAAGGTAACAACGGAGAATCTCTAAATGCGTTTAACACAAAAAATCATTGTGGTTATAGCGATTGGCATTTACCTACTATGAAAAATACTTTTGTTTTTGTAACTTATGTTGAAAGCTCAGAAGGCAACTGGGGTGCTATAGGTACTTATGCGATTAATAGTAAAAATTATACTTCAGAGGATAACTTCGGCGTTTGGCTGGATGCTAATAACTTCAATGGTGTTAATAATAATTATTTTTATTGGTCCAGCGCTTCGGGCGGTCCTAATTACGCGTGGGGCGTGTATATGAGTGTTGGCGGCGCCAATACCAGCTTCGACGACGTTAGAACAAATGGTGTCCTCGTGGTTCGTGGCAGCCGGTGATTGTTTGAGTGTTTTGGGCTTTTAAATATATAGATTTGAAGGAGTTTAGTTATAAACGTCGTAATATGAGCATTTGCCAATCTACCCGAGTTCAAGTGCGAAACTCATTAACTATATTTAATTTTTACAGGCTAATAGTTTTAATATCGGTTAAAATAACGCGATATAAATAATTTGTGGTTAAATAGGGTAGCTATGAGAATTCTGGATAAATTTAAAAATCGCGTGGTTGGGTTTTTTGACAATCACTTTACACTACGTAAACAGTTTAATGGTGATCCTAATTTACTAGATGAACCATATGGTGTAAATTCTAAAGATGCACCAGCGACAATAACGTCGAACCTTATCAAATATGCGTACGCAAACGAAGCATCTCTATATACCGACTTTGAATCAGACGCTCTTGGTTTGTCAGACCTAAAAGTAGAGCAAAAACGAGAAGTATATGGATTTAATCAAGTTGAACAAGAAAGAAAATTAACTTGGTACAAGCACTTATGGCAATGTTATAAGAACCCATTTAATCTTCTTTTAACGGTTCTTGCATTAATATCCTATGTTACTGAAGACATGAGAGCAACAACTGTTATTAGTTTAATGGTCGTAATCTCAACGTTTTTAAGATTTATTCAAGAACGCCGTTCTAACAATGCTGCTGATAGATTAAAAGATATGGTAAGCACTTCAGCAACAGTATATCGAATAGCTAATGAAAAGACTGACCCAGAATATGAAGATAAGGTAAGAACAAATTTACATGATAGCCTTAGTAGAATTAATACAATTGAGGTTCCAATTAAAGATTTGGTACCTGGAGATATCTTGGCACTTTCCGCTGGAGATATGTTCCCTGCCGATGTGAGAATATTACAATCTAAAGATTTATTTGTATCCCAAGCGGCACTAACTGGTGAATCAATGCCCCTTGAGAAGTTTTCACACCCTTCTAAACTAGATATGAAAGATGCTTTGGAACTTGAGAGTATTGGTTTTATGGGTACTAATGTTGTTAGTGGTACTGCAACAGCAATAGTACTTACAACTGGTAAATATACGTTATTTGGTTCTTTAGCACAAAAGGTAGTTAGTCAAGAATATGTAGAGACATCTTTCCAAAAAGGAATTAATAGAGTAAGCATGATGCTAATCTACTTTATGTTAGTGATGACTCCTATTGTATTATTGATTAATGGCTTTACCAAGCATGATTGGCTTCAAGCTGCACTATTCTCTTTATCAATTGCAGTTGGCTTAACTCCGGAAATGTTACCGATGATAGTGACCTCCACACTTGCTAAAGGTGCAGTCATTATGTCGCGTAAGAAAGTAATTGTCAAACGCCTTGATGCTATTCAAAACTTCGGAGCGATGGATATTTTATGTACTGATAAAACTGGTACTCTTACTCAAGATAAGATTTGCTTAGAAAAACATACTGATATTTTTGGTGAAGATTTTGATGATGTACTAGAGTACGCCTATCTTAATAGCTATTATCAAACTGGATTAAAAAACCTTTTAGATGTTGCTGTTCTAGAGCAGGCAAATTTTGGTGATATTCCAGATTTAATGAAGAAGGTTAAAAAAGTTGATGAGGTGCCTTTTGATTTTCAAAGACGTAGGATGTCAGTTGTAGTAACTGATAATGTTGAGCATCATACCCTAATTTGTAAAGGGGCCGTTGAAGAAATGTTGAGCTGCTGTAGTGGAGCTTATCATGATATGGAAATATCGCCATTAACTGATGAATTATTAGACGAGTTAAAATCAGTTACTGCTAGATTAAATGCTGATGGCCTTCGTGTGGTAGCTGTTGCGGTTAAACATTATTCTGAGACTAAAAAAGAAATTTATTCGGTATCAGATGAATATAACATGATATTAGTTGGTTATATTGCGTTTTTAGACCCTCCAAAAGAAACTACTAAGCCAGCTCTTCAAGCGCTCAATCGACACGGGATTGCTGTTAAAATTTTAACAGGGGATAATGAACTTGTTACTGCTAAAGTTTGTCGTGAGGTTGGGCTTAATGTTGAGGGTATGCTTCTTGGTTCTGAGATTGATAAACTTTCCGACATTGAACTAGCTAAGATAGCTGAGGATACTACAGTATTTGCCAAACTTAGCCCAGCTCATAAGGAGAGAATTGTAAGTGTGCTTCATGATAATGGACATGTGGTTGGCTTTATGGGCGATGGAATTAATGATGCTGCTGCTCTTAGAGTAGCTGATATTGGTATATCTGTTGATAGTGCTGTAGATATTGCCAAAGAAGCTGCTGATATAATCCTTCTTGAAAAAAGTTTGATGGTATTAGAAAATGGTGTGGAAGAGGGGCGGAAAACTTTTGCTAATATGCTAAAATATATTAAGATTACTGCAAGTTCTAATTTTGGTAATGTATTTAGTGTATTAATAGCCTCAGCTTTTCTACCATTTGAACCAATGTTACCAATTCATTTATTGATTCAAAATCTACTGTATGATATTTCTCAAGTGGTGATTCCATTTGATAATGTAGATAAAGAATTTATTGCTAAGCCGCAGAAATGGAATCCTAAGGGATTATTAAGCTTCATGATTTTCTTTGGCCCATTAAGTTCTATTTTTGATGTTATTACTTTTGTAGTGCTATGGAATGTTTATCATGCTAATACTATTGCTAGTGCGGCACTATTCCAGTCTGGATGGTTTATCGAAGGTTTATTAACCCAAACACTGATAGTACATATGGTACGTACGCGTAAGATTCCATTCTTACAAAGTAGAGCTGCATGGTCATTAATAGTAATGACTTTGGTGATTGTAACTATTGGTATTAGTTTACCTATGGGTAGTATAGCTTCTTATGTAAGTATGACTGCAGTTCCATTATCCTACTTTAGTTGGGTATTTGTTATTGTTATTGGTTATATGGTGCTAGTACAGCTTATGAAAGGTTTTTATGAGCGTAAATTTGGTTGGCAATAGTAGATTTATTTTGGAGTATGCCATATGTTAGGTGCATTAGATATGTTTGCTATTGGTATAGGACCATCGAGTTCACATACCATTGGTCCAATGAAAGCCTCTCTTAAATTTGTGGAGCTTTTAGATACAGAAGGTATTATTAATAAAGTAACCAGGTTAGAAGCTAATCTATATGGATCATTAGCTCTCACAGGGGAGGGGCATGGGACGGTTTTTGCGGTTTTAAATGGCCTATCTGGTAAACACCCCAAAACGGTTGATCCTGATTTGTTTTTGAAGCTTGTAGAGCAGATTAAAAAAGATAAACAGATAAATTTATTAGATAAGCATAAAGTTGATTTTGATATTACACATGACTTGTTATTGCATAAAAAGGAGTTTTTGCCAGAACACGCCAACGGTATGAGTTTTGTTGCTTATAATGATAATAAGATATTATTAAGCAAGAGGTATTTCTCAATAGGTGGCGGATTTATTGTTGATGATAATGAGATAAAAAATTTATCAAATCAAGTAGCAGATGATGTGAAAATCCCATATCCTTTTAGAACTGGTGCTGAGTTATTTGGTTTATGTGAAAAAAACGGTTTTAGTATAGCTAAGTTAGTTACTAGAAATGAACTAGTTCGAAAGACAGGGGAGCAGTTCAGAATTGAAGCTTTAGAAATTATTGAGGCAATGCATAAATCAGTATTACGTGGAATAAGCATTGAGGGTTTTCTACCTGGTAGTTTGGAGGTTCGTAGACGAGCAAATGGTTTGTATAATAAATTGAATGTTGAGAGTATTAATTCATCCCTACATGATCAAAGGTTATTAGCAATGGCTTTTGCAATTGGGGTTAATGAAGAAAATGCAGCTTTTGGTAAGGTAGTAACAGCACCTACCAATGGTTCTGCAGGTACTATCCCTGGGGTATTAGAGTATTACATTCGCTATGGTAAAGATGTTACGGAAGATAAATTGGTTGAATTTATCCTAACTGCTGGTGCAATTGGGATGTTATATAAATTTGGTGCTTCGATTTCGGCTGCTGAAGTAGGCTGTCAGGGTGAGATTGGGGTTGCGTGTTCTATGGCATCAGCGGCATTAACGGCCGTTCTTGGCGGGAGTTTGATTCAAATTGCTAAAGCGGCTGAAATAGCGATGGAGCATAGTCTTGGTATGACTTGTGATCCAATAGGTGGCCTAGTTCAAATACCATGTATAGAACGAAATGGTGTAGCTGCAAGCCGTGCAATCGATATTGCAAGACTTGCTCTTTTGGAAGAAGAGTCCGGTAGAGTTAGTCTTGATGATGTAATTAAGACTATGCTACAAACCGGACATGATATGGGTATGCGCTACAAAGAAACCGCTCTTGGCGGATTAGCAGTTAATGTTGTTAACTGCTAATTTATTCAGTAACTGTTATACTTAACTCTTGCAGTTGACTATTATCTACTATATTAGGGGCATTGGTAAGTAAGCATTGCCCTGTAGTTGTCTTTGGTAGTGCAATTACGTCTCTAATTGAATTTGACTTACACATAATAGCTGCTACTCGATCTAACCCAAATGCAATCCCACCGTGTGGAGGAGCACCATACTGTAAATTATCTAGTAAATAACCAAATTTTTGCTGTGCTTGTTCAATTGTAAGATCAAGAGCTGTAAATACTTTGGATTGTATAGCTGCATCATGAATTCTAACTGATCCACCACCAATTTCTGAACCATTTAGTACCATATCATAAGCTTTAGCAAGGCATAGTTCAGGGTGAGTGTTTAGAATCTCGATATGTTCATCCTTAGGGGCTGTGAACGCATGGTGAGCTGGCATATATTTATTTGTTTTCTCATCATACTCAAACATCGGGAAATCAATAACCCAAAGTGGAGCCCATTCTTTAGTCGTAAGAGATTTTTCATGACCTAGTTTTAGGCGTAATGCACCCATTGCTTCATTAACTATTTTAGCACTATCAGCGCCAAATAATATGGTTTCTCCATTTTGAGCTTTGGTAATACTAAGTATAGTACTTAGTTCATCAGTTGATAAAAACTTAATTATTGGTGATTGAAGTCCTTCAGTATCTGGTTTGGTTATATCATTTACTTTGATATAAGCTAGTCCATTAGCTCCATAGTTACCTACAAATTTGCCTAAATCATCTAATTCTTTTCTTGATAAGCTAATTGTTGCTGGTAATTTTAGTGCTACAACACGACCATTAGTAAGATTTGCTGCTTCATTAAATACTTTAAAGCTACAGTTTTTAAGACTATCTGTTAGATCAATAAATTTGAAATCTTCTAAGCGTAGATCTGGTTTGTCCGATCCATAATAATACATAGCATCTTTGTAAGTCATTACAGGAAACTCGGGTAGTTCAACAGCTAGCACTTCTTTAAACACTTGCCTAATCATAGTTTCATTAATTTGGCGAATTTCTTTTTCATCTAGAAATGAAGTTTCGATATCGACTTGAGTGAATTCGGGTTGTCTATCAGCTCTTAATTCTTCGTCGCGGAAGCAGCGAACTATTTGGTAATAGCGGTCAAATCCAGCAACCATAAATAATTGTTTAAATACTTGAGGAGATTGAGGTAGTGCATAAAATTTACCCTTATTCATCCGAGAAGGTACCAAAAAGTCACGTGCGCCACCAGGGGTTGAAAGAGTTAGAAATGGAGTCTCAATATCTATAAAATTATTACTGTCAAGAAAATTTCGCATAGAGCGAGTTAGTTTATAGCGAAGCATGATATTGTGTTGCATTTTTTTACTACGTAAGTCAATAATTCTATGTGTCATACGATTAGTTTCGCTGGTAGTTTCATCATCAATTAAAATTGGAATAGGAGCCGATTTATTAAGAATCGTGATACTATCAGCAACAATTTCTATCATACCAGTTTTTATTTCAGAATTTGGGTTTTGTCTTTTATTTACAACTCCTGTAACTTCTAGTACATATTCGTGTTTAACTTCTATGGCTACTTGAAAACATTTGCTATCTGGTGCAATAATAATTTGCACAATCCCTTCACGGTCGCGTAAGTCAATAAAAATCAAGCCACCTAAATCACGGCGACGGTTGACCCAGCCCTTTACAGTTACGGTTTTGTTTAGATACTCTTCGTTAATTAATCCACAGTAATTAGTTCTTTGCATGTGCGTATTCCTTCTTTGTTTATTCCGCGATTATATCACGGCTATGCTATAATACAGGCTAATAATAGAGTCTAAAAATAGATGATTGTATAAATAATTAATCTTCTCAAGGTGTTTACTTGCAAAAGTTATTAGTGATTTTTGGTATTGTTTTTTTAATTGCAGGATGTGGTGCAGGTAGTACTTCGCCTAATTCAATAATAAGTATTGCTATTGAAAGTGGTTCTGTTTGTACTGGTATGGTAAATGGTGGTGGGTCTTGTTCTATTGTAATTACTTATAATACCAATGGTGCATATAACCCAACACTAGGATATACTCCAAGTCCACTACCTCCAGGGATTACTCAAAATGGAACTTTTGAGGGTTCGATAAATGCTTGTCAGACTAATATTAATACATCATCAATTAGTAGTTGTACTGTTAATTTTACGTATAGTTCGTATTATACTCCATCAACAGATACCAATATTGCCTTTACTCTAGGCGATACTACATCAAATACTGTTTATCTACAAGGTAATTAGGTATAAATTTAAGCATCCGTAGTTCAATGGATAGAATGTCAGTTTCCGAAACTGATGATACAGGTTCGATTCCTGTCGGGTGCACCAGGTTAACTTCATATTTTTCGTCATCTCAACGAAGGTTGGGATCCATGCCCTAATAAGAAATTAAGAGCCATTTAACTTTTCCATGAATTGATAATATACACCTATCTATTTAGATAAGCTATTATTAATTTAATTTTATGATAATCTAGAGCACCATCTAGGGTATCAAAAATTTCTTTGAGTTTCGATTCAGGACTTAGATTTGGAAATTTTGAACTTAATAGTTTGATTTCATCAGGGGTTATAAAAGGTTCAAGAGTATCTATTTTGCCAGTGTTATACAAGAACGTTATGTGAGAATAAATTGTGCTTATAGTATATCCACGCTGTGCTGCGATTTGTTCAATAGTAAGCCCTGAATTATATAGCTCTAATGTTGTATCATAAGTATTCCCAAGAGCTTGTTTTTTGCTTATACGTTCTTTATATTCAACATCTATTATTGTAGGTGTCGGAGGTATTTTTGATTCTAAAATCAGATCTAAAAATTGTTGTCCATATTTTTCTAATTTCTTTTGTCCAACACCTGATACTTCTAGCATTTGCAAAAGTGTTCGTGGGAGTTTTTCTGCCATATCTTTTAACGTTGCATCACTAAATATTATATAAGCTGGAAGCTTTTCGCCATCTGCAATTTGACGCCGCAATACCCGAAATTTCTCAAATATTTCTACTGAATAATTGCCAGATCCTTTACCTTTAACTGGTTTTGTATAATTAACTTCATCATATGTTGTAGCTAGTTCAATTTCTGGAACAGGTAGACAAACATCGCAGTTACCGCAATCATTTACTATTGTTTCACCAAAGTAGGACAAGAGTATCCTTCGACGACAACTAACAGCCTCGGCAAAGCGCTCAACTTGTTTGAGTTTATCTAAGTTTAATTGGCTTTGATTGCCATTCATTGCAAACGAACGAAGGATGGTAAGATCACCATAGCCAAAGTACATAAGAGTTTCACTAGGAAGACCATCACGCCCAGCGCGTCCGATTTCCTGATAGTAGCCTTCAATGCTTTTAGGTACGTTAAAGTGGATAACATAGCGTACATTAGATTTATCAATCCCCATTCCAAATGCAATAGTTGCACATATAACTTGAATTTGATCCTGAATAAATCCTGTTTGTACTCTATGACGTTCTTCTGAAGGTAACCCTGCATGATAACTTGCAGCATTTACGCCGTTTAATTTTAACGTTTCAGATAGTTTGTCGCAAGAGTTGCGGCTTAAACAATAAATAATACCAGTATCATTTACACGTTTTTTTATAAATGAAATAATCTCCTCAGTTTTTTGTTTGGGCTTGGTGCCTAGTTTTACGCTAATATTCAAATTGGGGCGGTCGAATGAAGCGACAAAAACTTCTGGATTAACTAAATGTAATTGTTTAATAATATCAGCTTTCGTTTGATTATTAGCTGTTGCTGTTAATGCAATAACTGGAATATGTGGAAAGTTGGTTTTTAAACTCCTAAGATTAGTATATTCAGGTCTAAATTCATGACCCCAGCTAGAAACACAATGAGCTTCATCTATTGCAAATAAATTAATTGGTAGGCGTTTTAATAAGTAGTCAATTTCTTTAGCCACACGTTCTGGAGATATATACAATATCTTAATTTCATTGTTGCTGCATTTACGAATTATCTCGTTTTGAGTTGCAAGATCTAGGCTACTATTAAGAAATGCCGCTGCTATACCATTGGCATTTAAGGTATCAACTTGGTCTTTCATTAAGGAAATTAAAGGAGAAACTACTATACATATTCCTGGTATTATTAACGCTGGAATTTGAAAACAGATTGATTTGCCGCCACCAGTTGGCATCAACACCAAAGTATCTTTTTTATTTAGGATGGATTCTATTATTTGGGCTTGCATGGGCCTAAAGCTATCATAGCCAAAGTATTGTTTTAGTAAACTTAAAGCTTTTGTATTCATACTAGGTTAACCTTCAAAGATTTTTCTATCTGTAAAAGCTAGAATACATACTGGAAAATCTTGATAAAATAACTATTAATTATTTTAGGAGATTTTTTATGTATAGAATTACAGGTCAACCAATTAATTTAAGATATATTGCAACATCAATAAAGCAAGACATTCAATTATCGGAGCA